>JAGGVT010000167.1 GCA_021157815.1 bacterium
ATTCGACTGCCTGCTCCCTGAGTTCGATGAAGAACCGATTGTCCTTTACGGCGATGAGGCGGCGGAATTCATCCATTATGGATTGATGGGAGGGCTTGATCCCGAGCCGCCTAATCCGCCTGACCCGCCTAATTGGCCAACGGATATCCCAATGGCTGGTGAGAATGTAAATGGTGATTTGTATTGCTTTGGCACTAATCGTATCATTTACAGCTTACTAATGGAAGACCTTATGGCGCACAATTGCGATCTGTTTATTGTCACGATGGCACACGATCCAACCACGCAGGGGACAGATGGCAACATGTTATGGCAGCATATGGTGCTGGATTGCAAATACACGGGTGGAACATACGGGTATAATTTCTCAGGCGATGATCCGGGGACTGGTATCATTGCAATTGACAAAAAGCCGTGGGCCAGTAAGGAATATGGTAATATGGGTGATCGCGAAATCGTTACTGACTGGCCTGATCCAAACTACAAGCAATCACCTGATGGGATGTGGCACGACTGGTGTGGCTCGGAAATCGCAATCAAATGGTGGAATCTGACTACAATTCTTCAAACCAGCGATAAGGAAATTCAGGGAATAAAAGTGCGTATAACTGATGTCACACAAGATCCCGTAGATGGCTACCACGGCAACTGGCGCAGGAGCGCGGATGTAATGGAGCAAATCGATGATTTGTCAAATCGGGCAGTAGCCAGATTCATTAATGACAATCCCTATGATGACGATCCCAATTGGAAAATTGTTAAATATTCAGGCAATACAAATGACAAATCTACATCATTTATTGGGTCTTCAATAAATTGAAGCGCCATCTTATTTTTACCAGCGATGATGATAGTTATTTTAATGATGATAAAGATTTGTCTGTTGTTAATATTCAGGATCCACTTAATCCTGTTGTGGAAAGATATTCAGAACGAATGGGTGGGTTGGCGGTTGGAGCCAGTGACAACTATCTTGTAACAGCCGGAGGATATGGAGGAATTGATTTTGTTAATATAGCAGACATTGTTAATTGTTATCGGGAAAACAACATTTCCGTCTTTGTGCAATCAAGCATTGTATTAAAAGATGATTATGCAATTATTAGCTGCGACGAAACTAAAAAAGAAAATCTACTTGATATTTCTGATCCTTATCATCCAACAATTCTGGGGCCTTTTCTTGATAACGCATCAAATATTATTGCTGTACATGAGGATTTGCTGTTCTGTATAATTGATGATGAAAAACACCTCATGGATATAAGCGACCCGTTAAATCCAATTGACTTATGCACTTTTGAGTTGGAGGGCGCAAGTTATAGCACTCTGTTTCATGATGATTACATGTATGTATCAATACGCGACAACGGTAAATATCTACGTGTAATTGATATTAGTAATCCTTCAGTTCCGGTTGTAATCAATCAAATTTCCATTCCGAAATTGTGCAGGGGAATGGCTGTGATCGGAAACCATATTATCTCTTTTGCCAGTCCTATTTCCAGTGATTGCCAATCCCTAATTATGGCATTTGACATCTCAGAACCTGAAAGCCCTGTTTTGGTTAATGATTTCTTTATCTCTTACAATATATTGGCATCTGCATACACCTCTGAAACGGCATATTTCATTATAGAAGGTGGTTTTTCGTATTACAAGGAATTTCAGATATGGGATATATCAGATCCTATGAACATCTATCTCAAAAGTGTAAATCATCTGCCATATTCAAAGGATACTTATGATATTGAAGTATCAGAACCGTTTGTTTTCATTTCACAACATATAAAATATCCGGATCAGGGATTGCTTTCAGTATTCGATGTATCCGATCCAGATAACCCGGCAATCGTGGATTCGATTGAGTGTTATGCGGAAGATATGATTAAAAGGGATAACTTTATCTATGCAGTGCATCCAAATCATGGATTCTCGATTGTTAAATTGTGGGATTGATTGTTCTATCCTGGTTGGTCCTGGTGTCAGCCACGGTGACAGCCACCGTGACAGCCCATATCGCTGATTATC
Source organism: bacterium (assembly GCA_021157815.1). Taxonomy (GTDB): domain Bacteria; phylum JAJVIF01; class JAJVIF01; order JAGGVT01; family JAGGVT01; genus JAGGVT01. Next base: position 2,029 of record JAGGVT010000167.1, read on the forward strand.
GCAGTTCATGCCATGATATACGCCCTCATAATATTATGCGGACTCCCTTCGTTTACGCTTAAATGAAGGTCGTTTCGGAGAACGGTAAATTGCGTTTACCAATTTCGGTGACAGCCACGGTGACAGCCCATATCGTTGGTTATCGCATTTCATGACGCGATATACGCCCTCATAACCCAGTAAATTACCCCCTCAAAATCACCTGAATATGTTATGATACTCAGCGATGAGCAAACCGTTTCGCGACATAATATTCGAAATCTCCGAGATTCTTAAATCGGGTGGGATTGTTAATCATTTCGCTGAGGCGAGAGCGCTGGCGGCGACTGTGCTTGACCGTCCGGTTAATCGTATTCATCCCGCGATGAATATCGACCTGACCGATGAGCAAACTGCCTGCCTTTTTGATCTGGCGAAACGTCGCGCCGATGGCGAACCGCTTCAGCTAATCAGCGGATGCGTCGGATTTTTTAACAGTATCCTTCACTGCGAAAAGGATGTTTTCATTCCGCGTATTGAGACTGAAACGATTGTCAACCGCGCGCTTTATCATCTCGATGAAATCCCCATTGACCGCTCCGCGCGAATACTCGATTTGGGAACAGGCACGGGAGCGATAATAATCGCGCTTGCCAGTGCGGAAAACCGTCATCAGTATTACGGCATCGACAAATCAGAGAAAGCGGTAAACCTCGCAAGGCGAAACGCGGAAACCAACCAGACTCAGGATAGAACGTTTTTCTACAACGGTGAGTATTTCGACCCGGTTCGAGGTTGGGATGATGTCAGATTTGAGCTTGTAATATCCAATCCGCCGTATATTAAAACAAGCGATATCGAGAAACTGGAATCGCAGGTTCGTGAGTGGGATCCGCTTGATGCTCTCGACGGTGGCCTTGACGGTCTCGACCACTACAGGCGCATCGCGACTGAACTGCCGAACTTCCTTGCCACCGATGGTGTCGCGCTTTTTGAAATCGCGCCTGAGTATATTGGCGCGCTGGATGGTATTTTCAAAGAAAATGGGTTTTTACTTGGCGGTGTGTTTAAGGATTTTGACGGTAATGACAGGGTGATTGAGGTTGTTTATGGGTAGAAAGTTAGTAAGTTGGCAAGTTAGTAAGTTAGCAGGTTAGTAGGTTCGCTCGTAGCCCGGTTTCTCATTAACCGGGAAAAGATGGTGGCTGATTCACGCATTACCCCGGCGAAGGGACGCCGGGTTACGAAAAAGATAATGATTTCTCTACACGTATTTGCCGATAACGTATTCAAGCGCTTCCAGGTATGACCCCACACCTTTGCCAGAGAAACTCTTCTCCGCGACCATCCCAATGTAACTGACATGACGGAATTCCTCGCGCTCCATCGGATCAGTCAGGTGCACCTCAATTACAGGTTTTCCATAAGCTTTGGCAGCATCCATCAGGGCGATGGATGTATGTGTCAATCCGCCGGCGTTTATTATCAGAGCATCGGATGAATCCACATTCTTCTCTATCAAATCGATAAGCTCACCCTCATAGTTGCTCTGGAAGGTTTTCAACATTACACCTTTCTCAAGCGCGGTTTTATTCAGCATGTCATTCAATTCAGGAAGAGTCATTTCGCCATAGATTTCTATCTCTCTCCTGCCAAGTGATCCCAGGTTTGGGCCGTGCAGTACAAGAATGTTCATAGTTGTTTCTCCGGTAGCGTTTCCCCGGCAAAGGGATGCCGGGTTACAATCATTTAATAATATCCAAGTCAGTTTTACACTTTGGGCATTTTAAATCGTCTGAATATAATATCTCGACATTATACCTGTCGCGCTTTATCACAATTTCACCGCATTCGGGACAGTATGTACTCGCTCTTTCGGTATCCATTACATTTCCGATATAGACATTATTTAATCCCGCATCCCTGCCGATTTCATACGCGTCTATCAGAGTTTCAATCGGAGTCGGGTCCCTGTCCGGCATTTCATACATCGGGAAAAATCTGCTGATATGCCATGGGATTTTTGGATTGATGCCGGCGATGAATCCCGCAATGTCGCGAAGTTCCTGAGGGGAATCGTTCAAGCCCGGTATCACCAGAGTTGTAATCTCGACCCACACACCGTTGTCATGCAATTTTTTAATATTATTCAAAACCGGTTCGAGTTTCCCTCCCGTATAACGCTCATAGAAATCGTTATTGAAGGATTTAAGATCAACGTTTATGGCATCCAGAACAGGGATAAGCTCCTTAAGCAGCTCATCTGACATGAAACCGTTTGAGACATAGACTGACTTAATGCGATGCCTGCGAGCCAGAGCAATTGTGTCGAGAGTGTATTCCGCCCAGACTGTCGGTTCGCTGTAAGTGTAGGAAATGGATGAGCAATCATAATCGATCGCCTGATTGACTATATTCTCAGGCGGCATGTGCACCTGGTGAAGTTTGAAATTTGGATCTTTCACTGATTGGGACAGGATATGATTCTGGCAGAAATCACATGAGAAATTGCATCCGCTGGCTCCAACGGACAGTGAAAGTGTCTTGGGCTGGAAATGAAACAGTGGCTTTTTCTCTATCGGGTCGAGATTAAGCCCGGGCACCCAACCGTAGGCTGTTGAAAAGAGTTCGCCATTTACGTTTGTACGCACTCCGCATTTGCCAAAAGCGTTTTCATCAATCACGCACTTGTGATTGCACGCAAGGCACTGTACCTTTGAGCCATCAAGTTTTTTATAGAATCTGGCTTTTTGCATGATCAAATCAACCTTAAGATGACAAAACCCGCCTTAAGGGCGGGATTCCCAAAAATAAAAACAGTCTGTAAAACATCTCTTTAGTTAACTGACCTTGTCTCTTCGATTTTACGAGTGATCTTGAATCCGATTTCCTGAAGCACCTCGACTTCGCTGTCACCTTTTGCCTTGCAGTCCGGGAAAAAAGGACATTCCGCTTCAACGTCTCCCTTGCCTGATTCTTTAATAATCACAGGCCATTTGCTGTCAGTGATTTTGATTTCCTGTTTTTCCATGATTAGTACCATCCTGAAATGAATTCCCAACACAAAATCCGATATGCAATCACCTCTATTTAATATTATCATCAAAATTGTGATGAATCAACACATGGGGATGGAATAAATTGCCATGTTTTCGTACTCGCTGGGAGCTTCGGCAACCTTGCCGGAAAGCCGGGTGCTTCAGCACCCCTGTTGATAAAGGTTTAGGTTCCGCAACCCTGGGACGCCAGCGCTACGATAAACCACAATCCGACAAGGTTATTTTAAAACGCAATATTAATTTCCTTTAATTCTCATTAAAAGGATGACTTTTCAGTGTGTTTGGCGATATTATTCTTGTAGTATGAGGGGCTATTGATTTTGTGCACCTTATCAGACCATGCCAGATGAAATGATTTTTAAGGCAGTTAAACCCATTTAACTGGTTATCGTCTATAGTATTGTTGAAATGTTCCGTTATTTAACTCAGTAACAGACTAGTCAGGAACAGACTAGCCAATAACTGACAATCAGGAAAGGGAGATAAACAGTGACTGATATTCCATCAATTAATGATGAACCCCTAGAGAGTATCGAAATTCCATCTGAGGCGCCGGTAATCCCGTTGCGTGATCTGGTTGTTTTCCCATATCTTGTAGTGCCGATTTCAGTCGGGCGGGAAGCATCGGTAAAAGCTCTTGAAGAAGCGCTGGAAACTGACAGGAAACTCATTCTTGTCACACAAAGGGATATCGCCACTGAAATCCCATCGCCGGAGGATGTTTTCAAGACCGGCACGCTTTCAATAATCCTTAGAATGGCTCGAATGGAAAATGAGGTCAGGATACTTGCGCAGGGGCTTTCGAGAGTCAACCTTACAAACTTTGTGCAGACTGAACCTTACCTGAAAGCCAGGATAAAGGAACTGAAGGAACCGAAAAGAACCGGCATTACAGTTGATGCGCTCATTAAAACCATTCGGGAACAGTTCAAAAAACTGGCATACATGGGCAAGAATATCCCGCAGGATGTACTCTCCAACGCTGAGAGAATCGAACATCCCGGGATGCTCGCGGATATGGTCACAACAAATCTCGACCTTCCAATTGAAAAAAAGCAGAATATTCTAGAACTTATCGATCCTGAAAAACGGCTCAAAAAAGTTGTTAATCATCTTATAAAGGAAGTTGAGATAATCTCGGTTTCGACCAAGATCCAGGATGTCGCGCAATCTGAACTGGGCAAGGCGCATCGGGAGTATATCCTTCGCGAACAGTTGAAAGCGATTCAGAAGGAACTCGGCGAGGGTGATGAACGCCAGCAGGAAATAATTGAACTGCGTGAGAAGATAAAAGAATCCGGCATGCCGGACGATGTAAAGGAAAAAGCGGAAAAAGAGGTTACTCGCCTTGAGAGAATGCATCCAGACGCCGCGGAGGCATCTGTGGTGCGAACTTATCTCGACTGGTTAATCGCACTGCCGTGGGATACATCGACTAAGGACAATTTGAATATCATGCATGTGCAGAAGATTCTCGATGAGGATCATTATGGGCTTGATGATGTCAAAGAACGCCTTCTTGAATACCTGTCCGTTAAAAAAATCAAACCCGACATGAAAGGCCCGATTTTGTGTTTCGTCGGCCCTCCGGGTGTCGGAAAGACATCGCTGGGACGTTCCATTGCACGTGCGATGGGCAGAAGTTTCCACAGAATTTCACTTGGTGGAATTCGTGATGAGGCGGAGATCCGCGGCCACAGGCGTACATATGTCGGCGCTCTTCCGGGACGAATAATTCAGGGTATAAGACTCGCTAAAAGCAATAATCCAGTTTTCATGCTGGATGAAATCGACAAAGTTGGCGCTGATTTCCGCGGAGACCCGTCAAGCGCCCTTCTGGAGGTACTGGACCCGGAACAGAATTTCTCGTTCTCCGATCATTATTTAGATGTGCAGTTCAACCTTTCCAAGGTGATGTTCATTGCGACTGCGAACCTGATTGACCCCATTATTCCCGCTCTTCGCGACCGAATGGAAATTATCGAACTTACAAGTTACACGGTACGGGAAAAGATTGAGATTGCCAGACGGCATCTGCTGCCGAAACAGATTCTCGAACATGGTTTAAAGAAAAAACAGATTCAGGTCAACAAGCAGTCAATTGAAAGAATTATCAGCCAGTACACTCGTGAATCCGGAGTTCGTAACCTTGAACGAGAACTCGCTCGTTTATGCAGGAAGATTGCCCGTGATGTGGCATCCGGCAAGAGGGGCCCTTTCAAGATAACAAAGGATTCCATTCCCAAATATCTCGGCACGGAAAGATACACGATGCGTGAATCGATGTCGCGGGATACAGTCGGTGTCGCCACCGGACTGGTCTGGACTCAGGTCGGCGGTGAAATAATACTTGTTGAGGCAAGCAGAATGCCAGGCAAAGGGGAACTGAAGCTGACAGGACATCTGGGACAGGTCATGCAGGAATCAATTCAGGCGGCTATGAGCTGGGTTAGAAGCAATTGTAAAACTCTTGGAATAAATGGAGAGGATTTTGAGAAGTACGATGTTCATGTGCATGTGCCATCCGGAGCGATACCCAAGGATGGTCCCAGCGCGGGAATTGTGATGGCGACTGTAATCGCGAGTTTGTTTACGGGAAAACCGGTGAGTAAGGATGTCGCGATAACTGGCGAGATTACACTGCAGGGACGTGTTCTGCCGGTCGGCGGACTTAAGGAAAAACTGCTTGCAGCGAACCGCGCGGGAATGAAAACTGTCATACTACCGTATGAGAATGAACGCTGGCTGGATAAAATACCGGACGAGGTCAAGAAGAAAACAAAGTTTATCCTGGTAAAACATGTCAGCGAGGTTATTGACAAAGTGTTGGTTAAGAGTAAATCTGAGATTGCAGCAGGCAAAAAGAAAGGGACATCCAGCAAACGAAAAAAGACAACAAAAGTTCCTTTAAAGAAGAAGATTGACACAATCGACCAGCCACGCGCTCACGCATAAAATGCCTTTGGCGCTTTATGAGATTCGTGGTTTGTGATACGATTAAATAGATTGGCTCTTCAATAAATCGTGTAGGTTGAGTTTAGATTAAGTAAAAAAAGGGGACTGTCCCAACCAAGTGAATAAACACAGTATAAATAAGGGATTACAGCATAGTATATTGATAACATCTGATTTGAAGCCTCATGTGGACTGTCCCCTTTTTTTACGGGGGGCAAATAACCCACACAATTTATTGAAGCGCCAATTGATTTATCCCTTAGGGGAAATAATTTTTATATATTAAGCTAATATGATTAAAGTCACGAGCATCACATTACTATTGTTACTCTCATTGACCGTATGCGTTTTAACATCGTGTGGCGGCAGGGGCAAATCCCTTGATGAAATGAACCGGGATCCTGCTCAGCAGGGAAAAGTACCGGAAAAAGAAACACTAAAAGCGCCTCACGAACTATATGATCCGCCGGAGAAGGAATACAAATCGGCGTACATTAAAAGAAAACCAATTCCATCCAGATTGAACTGGGTTGATCTTAACTCCGCATTGCAAATGACCTCTGGTAAATACGCGGAGTCGAAAGCCATTCTTTTTTTCGCGTCAAAAGAACCGAATGCGGAATGCAAAAAGATCGAAGAAGAGGTTTTTACCGACAAGAACGTATTGAAAAACTCAAGACGATGGGTATTCGTCAGGATTAATTACGACGTTCGAGAGGATTTGGCAAAATTTTATCATATCGATTCTGTCCCGGTTTTTAAAGCGCTTGATCACAAGGGACACGCTTACAAAACCTACAACGGTACGGTTAACGCTGAACAATTCGCGTGGATGCTCCTGGACTGGTATTAGCAAAAATACATCAGGCAGGAGTAGGACAATTTTATTACGACACCCCTTCGAAAATCTGCTGATTTGGCAGAAGGCGATGGGCTTTTGTGAAATGGCCTATCATGAAACACGGAATTTCCCAGACGCTGAAAAGGATGGTCTGGCAAAAGAACTTCGCGCAACTTCAATGTTGCTTCTCAGAACCATTACTCGCGACAGTGTAAAATCACAAAAAGATTTCCTGAACGCACTCGACAAAACTATCGAAATCCAACTCGACATTCTGCTTCTCTTGAAACTCGCATTCAGAATGGGATTCATCGACCAGGGCGTTTACCAGACCATGGAAGAGGATTTAAAAGGGCTGGAAAACATCTCCAATGAAATGAAAGGCATGCACGGTATGCACATTTCATCAGATTCCATCTTTGCCAAACTTCAACCGGAAAGCAAACCTGAAAAGAAACCAGCGAAGAACCCGACCGCTCTGGTAAGTTCATCAAAGCCAAAGGAAAAGCCGAAAGAGACCAGGCAGGCAAAACAGCCTTCAAGCAAGTCCCGCCGTGGACATTCAACGCAGGCGAAACCTGCAAAGGCTCCGATGGAGACAAAGCAAAAGCAGAATCCACAAAACCCACCAGCTGCCAATAAGCCCGAGAAATTTTCACTGGCAGCATCAATCGCCCTGGATGATTTCAAGGGTACGCCGCTTTATGATGACACTGATGAAATGCCACCGGAAGCAAACGATTCAACCCAATCGGGATCTGGTGCGCAAAAGAAAGATACAAAATCTGTTGAGCCTGAAGAAAAGGAAACTCAAAAAAAGAGTACGCCTAAAAAACCGGTGCGTTCTCGATGGAGTCTCAAGCGGTCAACAGCCAGAAAGCCATCAGGTAAACCAAAACCGGGCAAGAAATAGTCCAAATGCAATTATATAAATTCCGGGATTACGCTGATGTCATGCAATAACCTCGATAAAGCGCTTGAAACGAAGTTGGATGCGTTGTGTCGGATTATTAAAACGCATTTCAAAGTCGCTGTGGCATATTCCGGCGGAGTGGACAGCGCATTTTTAGCGTTCATTGTAAATAGAGAGCTCGGACAGGAAAACGCGATTGCGCTGATGGCGGATACATCGCTGGTTCCACAATTCGAAATTGACATCGCGATAAAAACCGCTGAAACGATGGGATTGAATTTTAAAGATGTAAAAGTAAATCCATTTGCTAAGGAGTTTGTGGAAAATCCACCTGACAGATGCTATCACTGCAAGAAAATAATATTTACGGAATTGATTAATGCAGCGTCACAGGTAGGATTTGATATCCTTGCCGACGGCTCAAACGCTGATGACACAAAGGAATACCGCCCCGGATTCAAAGCGCTGGCTGAACTTGAAATTCCATCTCCGCTTATGCAGGTGGGACTTACAAAAGCGGAAATTCGAACACTGTCAAGGCATTTCGATTTACCTACTGCTGATATTGTGTCCTCGACATGCCTTGCGACTCGAATACCCTACTACACCGAGATTGACACTGCCAAGCTGAAAGCAGTCGAGAAATCTGAGGCTGTTCTTCGGGAATTGGGTTTTGAAAATTTCAGAGTGCGGTATCATGGTGACATTGCGAGAATAGAAGTCCAACCTGAGCAGATGGATAAAATCATGGAATATCGCGAAACGATTATCATTGAATTTAAGAAAATTGGTTTTATATATGTTACCGTTGACCTTGTGGGATACAGGTCGGGTTCGATGGATGAAGCACTGAAGGAGAATGGGGATGAACATTAAAAAGATGCTGACTGATTTCAAGGATGGCAAAATCGAGATTGAGGATGTTCTTAATCATATAAAGGATTATCCGTACACTGACCTTGGCGATGTTAAATACGACCATCACCGCGCCATCAGAAAGGGATTCGGAGAGGTCGTTTTTTGTGAGGGAAAGAAAAAAGAACATCTGATTGGGATAATTCGACATGTTCGCGACAGGAAGGAAAACCTTTTTTTCACCAGAGTAACTGATGAGCAGGCTGAATATTTGTTGAAAGAGGAACCATCGCTGATTCATGATGCCGATTCCCGCACGCTTTTCATGGAACTGGCTCCTGTTGAGATTGTCTCGAAAACCGCGATTCCCATTCTTGCAGCTGGGACATCCGATATTCCGGTCGTTGCTGAGGTCGCGAGAACATGCGAGGTCATGGGGCATGAGGTACGCAGAATTAACGATGTCGGTGTCGCCGGAATCCATCGCCTGTTGGACAAGAAAAGCGAGTTTGAAAACGCGAGAGTTGTTGTGGCAATCGCCGGAATGGAGGGAGCGCTTCCGGGAGTAGTCGCGGGACTTATTGCGGCTCCAGTTATCGCGGTACCGACATCCGTTGGCTACGGCGCGGGCCTTGGCGGTTACGCCGCTATGCTTACCATGCTGAATTCATGCTCACCCGGCGTGGCGGTTGTGAATATCGACAACGGATTCAGCGCCGGATATCTGGCAGCGTTGATTAATAGTGATAAATAGATTTGTGGTGCAGGCATCCTGGGGCTGTTGAAAAAGGGCTGAATGTAGGGGGTAGGTCTCTGTGCCTACCCTAAATATTGGCATAAATACAGGGCAACCACGGAGAGTTGCCCCTACGGTCTGGGACAAAACGGGGTTTTTCAACAG
>JAGGVT010000070.1 GCA_021157815.1 bacterium
GGAGTTTTTTATTTCTGGGTAATTTCAAAAGACAATAACTATTGAATTTGTGTTTTGAACGCTTAATCTTATTTTCCGCATAGAAATTAGGATTTGACATATTTCACAGTCTCTGGAAAAATGTAAGCTATTCGCGATCATCCTTGTTCTACGTTCAAGACAAGAATAAGTTAATAAGAGGAAATACATGAATATACATGAATTGCTTGAGGGAATTGAAAAACTTGATATGGTTCTTCCAGAATTCCAAAGGGAATATGTCTGGGAAAAAGAGCAGGCTAAGCAGCTTTTAGTATCTCTTTACAAGGGATATCCCACGGGAAGCCTTCTATTCTGGAAGACAGATAATCCACCTGATATTAAAAACGATGCTGTGAAGCGTGATAAGATTGGAACCACAATGGTGATCTTGGACGGTCAGCAGAGACTGACAACATTGTATCTTCTGATAAAAAATAGAATCCCTCCCTTTTATAAAGAAGAAGAAATTAAAACTGATCCCAGGAATCTGTATTTTGATGTTGAAACTGGAGATTTCATGTACTATCAACCTAAAATTATGGAGAACAACCCCACGTGGTTATCTGTAACTGGTTGTTTCGATGGAAGTGCTCCATCGATCTTTGAAATTGTTAAGTTGAAATTAGTTGACCAGGATGAGTCATTCAAAGAGGAGTCATTCAAACTCGCAGAAAAATACAACCAGAACCTGAACAATTTAAAGAAAATTCTTGATAACCTGTATCCAGTCCAATATGTTCCATCGGATGCCGGTATATATGAGGCAATTGATGTCTTTGACAAAGTTAACAGCATGGGAACTAAATTATCAGATGCTGAACTTGCACTTGCACATATTTGCGGTGAATGGCCACAGGCAAGAAAAGAGATAAAAAGGAAAATTAAAGAACTTGAGAAGCTGCGCTTTAAATTCGATTTATCGTTTATGGTTAGGGCCTTAACTGGGGTTATAATAGGAAGAGGTCTTTTTGAGACAATTCATAAAACTCCAAAGGATGACTTGAAAGCAGGTTGGAAAAAACTCAATAATTTACTTGATTTTCTTATCAATATACTTGTTAAGCACGCATATATTCACTCGACTGAAGATTTGAATACTAATAATGTTCTTGTTCCACCAATTGTATATCTAGGAAACAATGGTGGTACTTTTAATAATCAGAAAGATATCAACCTTTTTGTGCATTGGCTGTACGCTGCTAGTACTTGGGCAAGATACACCGGTCAGACAGATCAGAGATTAGATCAGGACATTTCGATAATTGTCAGAATAAAGAATCCCTGGAAAGAGCTTGAGGATAATATTATCGATCAACGAGGGAGGATAGATCTAAAAGAATCGGATATCGATGGACGCGGGATACAACAGCCAGTCTATCGTATGACTCACATTATTATAAAACGAAAAGGTGCTGTTGACTGGTTTAACGGTTCTCCCCTTGATACACCTATTGGTTCATCATATGCTATTCACAGTCATCATATCTTTCCATCATCTGTTTTGTATAATGCGGGAGGATACAATTCTGAAAATCATCTTCATAAGAAAATTGTGAACGAAATTGCGAATCGTGCATTCCTGTCCAGCACGAGTAATATTAGCCTTAGCAATGAATTGCCAGAGAATTACCTTCCTGAAATCAGGGATAAATATCCCGATGCCATAGAGAAACAGCTCATCCCGGCAGATGAAAATCTATGGAAACTAGACAGATATAAAGATTTTCTAAAAAAACGGCGTGAGCTGATTGCTCAAGCCTACAATGAATTAATGGATAGTTTGTTGAAAGACATTGTCCATGAAGAGTCATTTGAAACCCTTATTGATTTACTAAAAGCGGGGGAAAGTGCCACACTGGAGTTTAAATCTACTCTAAGGTGGGATGTAAGAGAAAAACAAGTTAATAAAAATCTGCAAAAGGTAATTGTGAAATCAATAGCAGGTTTTATGAACACAGGTGGTGGAATACTTCTGATTGGAGTTGCAGATGATGGTTCTATACATGGAATTGAAGATGATATGAATACTCTTAGAGGACAAAACAGGGATTCATTCGAACTTTCTCTTGTTGATCTCATTACTCATAATACTGGAGCTGAATATTCTGGTTTCATTAGGACTTCATTCGAAGAAAAAGAAGAAAAAACAGTCTGTATCATCAAAATTGAATCATCACCCAAACCTGTGTATATAAACGGAACAGTTGGAAAAGAGTTTTATATCAGAACAGGTAATTCAACTCGCCAGCTTGATCCTCATGCAACTTATGAATATATTGGGATGCACTGGCGAGATTGATATTATTTAGGCGCTTCAATAACCTGTGTGGGTTATTTGCCCCCCGTAAAAAAAGGGTCATTCCCCGATAACGGGGGATGTCCACATGAGGCTTCAAATCTGATGTTATCAATATACTATGCTGTAATCCCTTATTTATACTGTGTTTATTCACTTGGTTGGGGCAGTCCCCTTTTTTTACTCAATCTAAACTCAACCCACACGATTTATTGAAGAGCCATTTTTTATATGGCATGAATTTGAATTGATATAAACCAAAAACCCGCTGACTTCCAGCGGGTTTGGTTTCTTCCAGTTATAAATAATCTCTTGAAAATCACCAAATCACAACAACAGCATCGGGGCCATCGCCCATTTTGAAGCGGTCAACGATTACATTTCCCTGCGATGTGTCTATCACAATTAAATCATCGTTGTTGAATTCGAGTGCGTACAGGAGGAAGTTCGGTCCCATCGCCAGTCCTGATGCGAAACTGTAATCGCCGGGAGTTTCAACCAGTTCGATATCGGGTCCCAATGCGTGGGTGGCTGTATCCATTGTGAGGAGTTTTCCCTCCATGCCATCCGTGATGTAGGCGATTCCTGTCGGCGCGACAATCATTTCAAACGGCGCTGCCGGGATGTCGATGCTTGCTGTAATTCCTTTAGAACTGAGATTAAACACATCGATTTTCCCATTCCCCTCCCATGCCCATGTTGCGGGGTCCATGTCACCTGCGCTGATTATATACATTTTATCCGGTGAGTATGGATCGTGGCAGAGTCCGACTGTGTTTCGTCCCAGAGTTTCAATCGTTGACAATACCTGATTTGATGGTAAATCGATTAACGCGACAAGTCCGGGGCCGCCTGCAGTGTAGGTCATGGCATCCAGATTCGCCATTGTGACATACGCGGTGTTTGCATCGATAACAACCGCCTCGGGTGAGCCGTTTGTGCTGTCAACGCCAGTGTCTTTGGGAAGTTCCGCTCCAATGGGCAGCGGAATTGTCGCAATCACGCGGTCTCCGGTAAATGATGGATGGACATTCAGGCGGACACAATCGTTTGCGATGAAATTCGTAACAAGAAGTTCATAATTATTTATGAACGCCATGTTGAACGGGCTTTTACCCGCTCCGACTGATGCCTCGAAATTGACGGTCATCGTGTCAATCTCAAACGACAGGACTGAATTGGACATTGAATTGAGAACATATCCGGTGTTACCGTTCACAAGGAACTGATTCGGAGCCTGTCCTGTCTGTGCGATATCGTTTTGGACAATTTTCCCGCCTGCCGCGTAATTGATCTGGCTGATTGTTTCACCCAGTGAGTTGGCGACAAGTACTTTTGTGCCGTCAGGCACCTCTCCCGGAAGAAGCGGATCTGATCCGCCTGAACAACCGAAATAAACAACTGAAAAAACTGCAATGGTCACCATAAAAATGGTGTAACGTATGCTGCGCATTTTATGCGCCTCCGTGAAAATGAAATAAGTTAAGAGTTGGGTGAAAATAAAATCCACCCGCATCTCAGGGGTGGTGATTCGACGGATTTGATAAACCGTGAATGGCCTGGCCCAATCCCGAGAAGCCGTACATTCACTCGCAGACAGGTCTCCTGACTTAGGGATTAACTCTCCGATTCCGCCTTCTCAAGCCTGTATTTAACCAGCTCAATGGCATCATGGAATGGAAATACCCAACACAGTGGCTGGACCGTAACGGATTCTCACCGTTTTCCCTTACACATTTAGTGCAAATGCTTCTGCAAGTTGAGATAGTATTTATCAGATTTAATCGCTTTTGTCAAATGGTGAAACAGTTAGAAAGTTAGCAGGTTAGCAGGTTAGCAGGTTAGTAAGGAAAAAACAGCACCACGCTAAAGCATGGTGTTATTGGTGAAAGGCTAAAGCCTATGTGAATGTTTCAACTAGTATTGCATAACATCACGATTTATTGTGGTGCTTGCACACATCGGATATACTCCTCAGCACCACGCTAAAGCATGTTTATGTCGAATCACGCTAAAGCATGGTGTTATTTTATAAATTCAATCTTACTAACCTGCCAACTTACTAACTTACTAACCTACTAACCTGCCAACTTACTAACCTGCTAACCTGCTAACCTGCTAACTTACTAACTTACTAACCTGCTAACTTACTAACTTACTAACCTGCTAACTTACTAACCTACTAACCTGCTAACCTGCCAACTTACTAACTTGCTAACCTGCCAACTTACTAACTTGCTAACCTGCCAACTTACTAACCTTCCAACCTGCTAACCTACTAACCTACTAACTTGCTAACCTCCTAACCATCTGTGATAATATATAATCGCTTTAAGTAAATCAGTTAGACTGGATTTCAGGGATATGCTGGACTTGGATCAGATACGAAAATTCGCAAAGATAAGAGTTTACACAGGCTACGTGTTCCTGCTTTTTGTTGTTTTACTCGCGGACCCGTCACGCCTGTATTCACTGCCGTTTCTAATTGTTGGCTCGGTCTTTTTTGCCTTCGGATTAATCATCAGGATTCTAGCTGCGGGTACGCTGGTTAAGGCGGAGGAATTGGTTACAGGCGGGATTTACCAGATGACCAGAAATCCTCTTTACTTGGGCAGTTTGTTTCTCGGAATGGGCTTGACAATCATGTCCGCGCAATCGCTTTTGATTATTCTGTATTTCATTATCTTCCTGCCCATTTACAACATGATGATTAACATGGAGGAGCAATTCCTATCAGGCGCGTTTGGCAGGGATTTCGAAGAGTACAGGAAAAAAGTTCCGAAATTGTTTCCCGGACGTGGAGCGCCTCCCGGACTTGGCGTGAATTTTTCGTTTGCCCGGTATCGAAAAAATCGCGAACTGTCAGGCAATATTGCCTTTCTGGCGATAGCGGTTATTGTCTGGTTGAAAATGCTTTATCAGATGCCTCCCATTTTTCATATTCCACCTTTTAACTAATGAGGTGAATGTTCAATCGCACCGGACTACAAGAGCATATTGATTGTTGACCTTGCACGATTGGGGGATGTTACACTCGCGTCGCCTGTAATTGCGAATCTGAGGGATAACCATCCCGATGCGCGAATTGCATTCCTTGTCAGCAGGGGAGGTTTGACGACTGTTGAGAATAATCCGAAACTCGACAATGTAATGCTATTTCAAAAACCAGCCGGTGGAATTTTCAAAGAGTGGGGTTATATCAACCAAACCGCGAGACTTTTACGTGAAAAGAATTTCGATGTCGCTTTTCTTTTGCACAGGTCGTTTGCAAGCGCGCTTATCGCATGGCTTGCGAAAATCCCAATTAGAATAGGCCATGATACACAGGGACGTGGTTTCTTCCTGACAAAAAAAGTTCCACTGAAAATGCTGATTCACCGTCTGGATAACAACTTGAATCTTCTGGATGCAGCCGGTGAAAAAATCACTCACAGAACTCCGGAGTATTTCCCATCTGAAAAGATAGGGGAATCAGTTAACAAAGTGGAGGAGTTTAAAAGGGATAAAACACTGGTGGTTATAAATCCGAATGGTGTCTGGGAAACCAAGCGATGGAATACGGATAAATTCGCCCAACTGGCATCGAGAATAACCGGGAATCCCAATGCGGTTGTAGTTGTAATTGGCGCGAAAGGCGACGAGCAGCGTGGCAGGGTAGTTTGCGGAGATAATAATAAAATTCTGAATCTGACAGGTGAAACATCGGTCGATGACCTCTATCGCATATGTAAAATGAGTGATTTGGTGATAACAAACGACTCAGGCCCTATGCATATCGCGGCAGCTGCTGGTTCTGAAATCATAGCAATATTTGGTCCCACTGATCCGAATCAATGCGGGCCTAAAAGCGATAATCCGATTATTCTTGCTGGTGATGTTGAATGCCTTGGATGCTACAAAAAAACATGCGATGATTTTAAATGCATGGACACACTGACTGTTGACAGGATTTATCATGAGGCCGAAAGAATTTTGAAATCACGCAACCTTTGATAAAATCAGACAGTCCGATATATATAGCATAAATAGCGCAAGGCTGGTTTAAATTTGCTCTTTCCGTATAAAGACGATAATCCAACCAAATCTTTCCCATTCGTGACAATTATATTTATTGGCATTAATGTGGTTTGCTTCCTGTTGACAGGTTTGGCGGGTTCCAATGAATTTGTTCGCCATCTATACACATACGGGCTTATTCCGGCAGAACTTTTCCATGGGCAAATAATAAATACTATTCCACCGGAATTGATTGAACAGGGGCATCACATGCCTGAGGTTGGGAATCTGCCGACATTCGCCACCCTATTCACGCATATGTTTATGCATGGCGGATTAGCTCATCTTATTGGGAATATATGGTTTCTATGGCTGTTTGGTGACAATATCGAGGATAGGATGGGACCATTGAAGTATATTTTTTTCTATCTGATTGCGGGTTTGGTCGCGGCACTTTGCCATGGATTAACAGGAACATCAAGTGTAATCCCGATGATTGGCGCATCCGGCGCCATCAGTGGTGTCATTGGGGCATATATAATTCTTTATCCTTATGCCAGAATACACACTATATTTTTCATTTTTGTCTTTTTCTATAATATTAAATTGCCTGCTTTTATCTTTCTCGGATTATGGTTTATCGGCCAGGTTTTTTGGGGGTTTGCCACTCTTGGCGCGGAAGGCGCGGGAGTGGCATTTTTCGCGCACATTGGCGGATTTGTCGCCGGAGTTTTAATGGTGAAATTATTTATCCGAAGGAAGTATGTACGGGTTAAGGGGAAGGATGGCAAATACTATAACCGGGAAGTTACGAATTATCCGGGCAACAAATATATGGATTATTAATGAAAAGCAAATGCCAGCAGCCTTGTTTCTTCTGGGATTGGCTTATTAATCCCAAAAGCTAATCTCAATATTCTTTGCGCACGAGCTTATCGGAAGCCATGGGCAATCGTAGCAAATCTCTCTTAATTTCTCGGATGAAATCCTACTTTCAGCACGTTCAAAAGCATCTTTTACACTCATTACTTCGCCCTCAGATATTTCAAGGCAACTCATCACAGCTAAATCACGATCATGAATTCTCTTTTCCTGGTCCGGTTCATTATCCTCGAAACAAGCATCATCAGACAGATTAGGGCATGACTCGCAAACGCAATCCGGAGATGAGATAATCTGAATTTCGGTTTCAGGCTTGGTGAGAAAAATTTCCTTAAGGCGATTCATGTTGCTTATAAATTCTTCATTGTAACCTCGCCCGTTGTAGCCGTGAAAGCATAGTATATGATGCGCGCGAAGCTTGATTGCATTGCTATTCTGATTGGTGGATTCATCAATCATATGGAGATTCTATCATAAGAAATCCGATAACATAAACGTAACCAGGTATCTGAAATGAAACCGTTAACACGCGATAAATGTCAAATATAATGGCGAATATGCTAAAATATATAGTTTGGTATTTTAATCATTCTTTATTATGATGCGAATGAACACTTCTTAAGGTGAAATGCAAATGGCGTTTTTGAAAAGATTATTCGAGCATCCTGAACGTGAAGTGAATAAGCTTCAAGGGATTGTTGACCATATTAACCAGATGGAAAGCACTGTAAAAGACCTTTCCGACGATGGCCTGCGCGCGAAGTTTGGGCAAATCAGAGCGGAAATCGAGCAGGAATTTAAAGATAATCCAAATATACTGAAAAAAAATGAGAGCAAGCGAGAGGAGATTCTCAATAATCGGCTGCCTGAGGTTTTCGCCTGTGTTCGAGAGGCGGGCGTTCGGACGCTTGGTGAAAGGGCGTACGACACTCAGGTTATCGCGGCAGTGGCGCTTCATCAGGGACGAATCGCGGAGATGAAAACCGGCGAGGGCAAGACGTTGGCATCAACAATGCCGCTTAGCCTTAACGCGATGGTCGGAGTCGGCACCCACTGCGTAACTGTCAACGATTACCTGGCAAAACGTGACTCCGAATGGATGGGGCAGATCTTCACATTCCTGGGATTAACAGTAGGCGCTCTTCAGAACAGGCAGGACAATATCAAACGCAGTAAAATGTATGACTGCGATATTCTCTACGGCACCAACTCCGAATTTGGATTCGATTATCTTCGCGACAACATGGTTGTTCGCCTGGAGGACAAAGTTCAGAGATACCTCTATTACGCCATTGTTGACGAGGTTGACTCAATCCTGATTGACGAGGCGAGAACGCCATTGATTATCAGCGGCGCGGCGCATATCTCAACCGACTTCTATAAAACCGCAAACGCGATTGTTAAAAAATTAAGGAAATCCACACCGATTGTGCAGGATGATGAAGCGCCTGAACTCGCGCTTCCAACACAGAAAAAATATGTCGAGGGGGATGGCGATTATGATCTCGATGAAAAGGAGCGTACTGTTCTTTTAACAGCGATGGGCATTCACAAGGTTGAGAAGGAACTTGGAATAGATAATCTTTATGAATCTGATAACACAATGCTGGCTCATCATATAAGCCAGGCGCTGAGAGCCAACGCGATTTTCAAACGCGACAAGGATTATGTGGTCAAGGATGGGCAGGTAATTATTGTCGATGAGTTTACCGGACGAATGATGTTTGGGCGGCGTTATTCTGATGGCCTTCATCAGGCTATTGAGGCGAAAGAGAATGTCAAAGTCGAGGGTGAAAATCAGACACTGGCATCCATAACAATCCAGAACTACTACAGGCTGTATGACAAACTCTCCGGCATGACAGGTACCGCGAAAACAGAGGAAGAGGAGTTCAAGAATATTTACAGCATGGATGTTGTCGCGGTGCCCACGTATAAGGATATGATTCGTGTGGACTATCCTGATTCCGTTTACAAGACAAAAGAGGGAAAGGTTCGCGCTGTGATTAATGATATTGTAGAGCGAAATAAAAAGGGCCAGCCGATGCTTGTTGGTACTATTTCTGTCGAGTCAAGCGAATCTTATTCAAATCTGTTAAAAAAAAGGAATGTTCCGCATAACGTTCTCAACGCTAAAAATCATGAGAAGGAAGCTGAAATAATCAAGAATGCCGGCCAGAAAGGCGCTGTTACTATCGCGACAAACATGGCTGGCCGTGGTACTGATATCAAACTGGGTGAGGGAGTTATTGGCCTTGGCGGCCTTCATGTAATCGGTACGGAACGCCATGAATCACGCCGAATTGACAACCAGCTTCGAGGGCGGGCAGGACGCCAGGGCGATCCCGGATCATCCCGGTTTTATGTTTCCCTCGATGATGATTTAATGCGCATCTTCGGCGGTGATCGCGTGAAAGGCATCATGGAACGCCTTGGCATGGATGATGACACGCCGATTGAACATAACATGATTTCGAAATCGATTGAGAATGCGCAGAAAAAAGTTGAAGGACACCATTATGAAATTCGAAAGCATGTTCTTAAATATGATGATGTCATGGAGCGACAGCGAAATGTAATCTACGTTGAGCGAAATAAAATACTGAATGGCGAGGATATTCGCGATGAGGTTTTTAGTTACATCGACTCAATTGCCTCTGTTCGCGCGGAACGATATTGCAACGACAAGGTCAATCGCGCCGATTGGGATTATGAGGAACTGTTCCAGGATATCCAGACCTGTTTCCCGATTGGGGATGCCACTATTGACGATTTCAAGGAGTTTAGGAAGTCTCATGAGGTTGCGGAATTTCTTGCAAAACGCGGGAAAAAATATTACGAGATAAAAGAGGCTGAACTTGGTTACGAGAATGTACGTCTTCTGGAAAGATTTATTAGCCTTAAAGTTATAGATGAACTTTGGATTCGCCACCTTTATGGCCTTGACGCGCTCCGGGATGGAATCGGACTGAGAGCGTACGCCCAAACCGACCCGCTTGTCGCTTACACGAAAGAATCGTTCGATATGTATCAGGACATGTGGGACCAAATCCGCCAGGCAGTTGTTAGAACGGTGTTTTCAGCCCGGCCGCAGTCCGCGCCTCAACCTGAAAAGGAAGAGAGTTTGTATCAAATCAGTTCGATGGGGCATGGAGCAGAGGGTGGCGGAAAAGCCAGTGGCCGTATTGTCAGGCGTAAAAAAACCAAAATCGGTCGAAATGATCCCTGTCCATGCGGCAGTGGCAAAAAGTATAAAAATTGCTGCGGAGCGTGATAGTTGCGCGCGAATTGCACTGATATAGAAAATCTTGAATCACGCTACAAACTGGATATCAACCCCACGTATTCAACAGGGATAAGCATCACTCTCGCGTTTGTGTCCGGTATGTTGATGGCTGCCGCGCAGGAGATACATCTGCAGGGCGCGTATTTAATCGCGTTTATTGGTCTTGTTCCCCTGTTAATCGCAATTGAGCGAAAACGTCCACTATCAGCATTTCTTCTGGCTTTCTTAGCGTTTTTCATATATTTAATCCAGCCTTTGGGATGGATGTCGCAATATGGCTATCCAATTTTATTCGGGCTTATGGTCATGGAAGCCGCTGTCTATGCTTTTGCTTTCCTGTTCTACAACTTTATCCGTGAAAGAATGAACTGGCGTGATCCCTTCCTGTTGACTCTACCGATGCTGATAGCCATTGTCGAATTTAAAAGGTCAATCGGAGTTTGGGCTTTTCCATGGACTTATTTCGCCCATTCTCAAACAGCCACCCTTGTTTTCATTCAGGGAGCCTCGATATGGGGTGCGATTGGAGTTGGATTTCTGGTCGTATGGATAAACGTGTTTGTCTTCCAGTTCTTGAAAGCGTTCCCAAATCATCCCAGGAAACTGTTGGCTGGAATCCCACTTCTACTTATGCTGGCATTTAATTTCTCTTACGGCATCCAGAGGATGAACGATGATTCCTTTTTAAACACAACAGCGTACCCAACAACCGTCGCACAAAGGGAATCATCGAACTTTGCTTCCTGGACTAAAGCTTTTAAAAATAGAGCGTGGAGTGACTACTATAATCTGACTACCAGAGAGATAAACAAAACTCAGGGGCAGCCGGGATTTGTGCTCTGGCCCGAAAATGCCATACCTGATTTGTTGAATGTTCGTCTTTCGGGAATTACACATCTTGCTAACACCAGCAATAAATCATTTATAGTAGGAACGCTTACTTACAAACCTGAGGATGCTGATTACGATAGAGATTACTTTGAACCGTGGTTTATCCTGTACAACTCCGTTGTATCTATCGCGCCGAATCATGGCGTTTGCGGTATTTATTCCAAAGTTCATCTTGTGCCTTTTGGTGAATCAATTCCCATGCGCGAGCATCTTGCAATACTGGAATATCCCTGGGGGGATAAGAATCTCACAGAGGGGCGGGTTATAAACGCTTTGCCTACATCGTATGGCGGTGTTGGCGCTATGATTTGCTACGAAAGTTTTTTCCCGTCAATTTCCCGTAATCTTATTATGGATGGCGCGAAATATCTGTTTCTTGTTTCCAACACAAGCTGGTTTGGTGACAGTATCGCGACATGGCAGCATTCACGCTATGATGTTTTCCGTTCGATTGAGAATGGGTGTTACTTCGCGAGAGCCGCGACAACCGGCGTTTCAAGCATAATCGACCCGAGGGGCCGCATCCTTCATGAAACCCAACCGTTTACTAAAGAGAGTTTCACTGAGGATATACACCCAATTCAGGGATTGACGCTATACACCGTTTTTGGCGACTGGGTGGCGTACCTTTCGCTGATTTGGTTTGTAATCACAATAATGAGAATCTTCCGCCCCAAAACCGCGAAACCTCTTTCTCGGACGATAGCCTATATCGAGGATTGAAAGCTGTTTTGAAATATATCCGGATTACGTCATTCCCGCGAAATTCGCTGTTGAAAAATGGGTAGGTTTTAATGTAACCCGGAATGCCTTTATAAAAAAACATGAATTAATTCTACAACGTTCGCAGGCATTCCGGGGTTGCGCATATCTACCCACTTCCCCGGCATGCCTGATTCACCTTATAGGTAATTGTTGATTTTATTCGGGACGGCATGACCGGGTTAGGGTATAAATAAGCTACGGTATAAACAAGCTTTTTCAACAGACTCTTTCGCGGGAATGACGGAATCTTTGGTTGATTTCAAAAAAGGGAGCGCCGCAGTAGCCGGGACTGTTGAAAAACCTAATTATGTAGGGGCAGGTCTCTGTGCCTGCCTTTAGGTTTGCTGTAAATACAGGGCAGCCACAGAGGACTGCCCCTACGGTTCGGTTTAAAACAAGCTTTTTCAACAGCCCCGTAGCCTGCGGCGCTCCCGGCATTGGCTTTCCAGTTATTCAGAATTAACTACTTCTTATTCAGAATCAATTACTTCGCAGCTATCGAAACGCCATCCACTAAAATATACGGCGCTTTGAAAATCGGGAAGAATGGCGGCATGCCAAGCTGTTGGACATCTTTCGATACCGCGACAATTCCGGTCTTAAACAGGTCGAATACGTTTATCGACAACATTGCATCCTTAATCTGAGCGGTTTTCGCACCGCTTTTCATTGTGAAACTCATCGCAGGATTGCCGCTTACAATGCCGGAGTAGGGATTTGACATCATCGCGCCGATGATATCATCCACCCAGATATCAGCTTCCTTCATCATGTCGTCAAGTTCAGTTTCACCAGGGGTGAATTCGAAACCATATCCCGATGACATCGGCAAAGCTGCGAATCCGCTTTTAAATCCGTGTCCGGTTGGTTTCTGATTTGTCTGCACAGCTGAATCCAGTGAATGATAGAAAGATTCCAGAACACCCTTGTTGATAAAATCGGTAACGCCTGTTGGAGTGCCTTCGCTGTCGAACGCCATCCTGACAGGAGCGTCCTCGCCGGTTAGATTTGAGCGAATAGAGATTCTTTCATCAAACAGAGTCTCTCCGATTTTATCTGACCACGGTGAAATGCCTTTTGCGACAGCGAATCCGTTAAGGCAGGAGAGGAATACATTTATCAGGTACATGATTCCTCTTGGGGAAAACATCACTTTGTACTTGCCTGGTTCGATATTCACAGTGTTCTGGCAGATTGCGAAATCCTCTTTAACCTTCTGCACAAGCTTGTCGAATCCTGTGTATTGGTCACCGATTCTAAAATCATCTACCGAAAGAAAATTGCTCTCGGATTTGTAATCCAGCCCGCATTCCCAGATGATAGTCTTGACTTTTTGTGATAAATCCAAACCACTTGAGTTAACAATACGTGATTCAGCAATTATCTTTTTTATCTCGCATTCTGCGAGAGCGCCATCGTGAACAGTCTTAAGTTCATTGACCACCTTTTCACACGTATCGATAATAATTTCCTCTGTCAGATTGTCAAAATCGGTCGTGTCAATATCGAATGCTTTCGTGTCAGTCGATTCCGCGAAACTGAATTTGACTTCTTTTCCTTCTTTTGCCACATCCAGCGCGTAATCAACTATGCTGTCATCGTTCGGTTTACTCGATGATGAGAATCCGATTTTGCCATTCTTAATTACTCGCAGCGATGTTCCACCCAAATCGGTTGTGTTGGAATCCTTAATCACGCTGTTTTCAAATGAGACGCTTGAGGATTTAACTCTCTCTGAGAAAACCTCAGCTGAATCCGCGCCTGCTTTTGCTTTATTTAGAATGTTGTCCATGGACATCTTATTTACCTCCAACAATTACATTTTGAATTCGAATATGAGGCGAACCTTCGCTGGTTGGAAGCGGCATCTGGCCTCGTTTACCGCATCCGCCGGGACCATCCTCCACAAAATAGTCGTTTCCAATCATGTCTATATTTTTAAGGGTTTCAAAAACATTTCCAGTGAGTGTTACATCACGAACCCGCTCAGCGATTTTCCCATCTCGAATCATAAAAGCATCAGCGGCTGTGAAAGTGAAAAGTTCACCGTTGGTCTGTCCGCCTCTTGAACTGATGCAGTACAGCCCTTTCTTTGTGTTTTTAACCATATCCTCAAACGGCACATCGCCAGTTTCAATCATTGTGGTTCTCATGCGAGGTATTGGCGGGAATTTGAAACTAATCGCACGCGCGTTGCCAGTGGCTTTTTCGCCCATCTTTGCCGCTGTTTCACGGGAGTGAAGCCGTCCGACCAGTTTACCCTCTCTAATTAGATGTGTTTTTTCAGTCGCGACACCCTCATCGTCATAGGGAAGATAACCGCGATTGCCCTTTTCCAATCCCGAATCGGCGACATTAAGGTGTTTCCCGCCGAAATCCCTGCCAAGTACCATTACTTTCTGAAGATTGGGATCCTCATAAACATTATCGCCTTCGCTTAGATGACCGAACGCCTCGTGGATAAAGACACCAGCCAGCATTGGGTCAAGGATAACGGTATATTGTCCGCCGTTGACAGATTCAGCATCCGCGATTGCAATTGAATCAGCAGCGATTTTTCTTACTTCATCATCCAGATTCAAAACAACCGAGAAATCATCAGTTGAACCGCGTGTTGTGTACGCGAAGAAAGTTCCCGCGTCGATTCGCACAATTGCGGAAATCGCGAAACCAAGGTCAACCGCATCACGAACAATGACAGTGCCTTCTGAATTCGCGTATGTCAGTTTTGTTTTCCTGTCGAAATAACGCGTGGATGTTGTTGTGATTCGTTCATCGAAATCGCGTGCCAGCTGGTTGTATCCACGCATTATTTCGATTTTCTTTTGTAGCGAAACATCGCCGGGGTTTGTTTTGACATCAAGCGGAATCTCAATGTCAACGACAGGAACATCCGCGAGTTTGAACGGCTCGTTGCGCCTGTCGCCCACGTTTTTCGCATGGCCGAATGCAATATCAAGTTTCGACTCAATTTCATCAAGGGAATTAAACGTTGTGAATCCCCACGCTCCCTTGTGAAGAACTCTGACATTTCCGCCAAAGCTGACATTTTCGCTGCAGTCCTCAAGGTCGGGGCCTGTGTATGTGATACGCGAGTTTGTAGTGTCCTCAAGGTGGATTTCAGCGTATTCAGCGTCTGTCTTTTTCAGTATGTCCTGAATTATTTCTTTCAATTTTTCGCTAACTCCTGTGTTGGGTTTCCTTAATAAATCTGTAAGGGTGGTCGAGAAGTAATATGCTATTAGATAAGCAACACATTAAAGAGCCTGTCGGCAAAGTCAGTAACCCGTCATTCCTGCGAAAGAGCATGTCGGGAAAGTCATTATAATGTGCAACTGACACCATTAAATTGTTCCTAAGTCAGACTAAGAATGATATTCCGTCATTCCCGCGAAAGCGGGAATCCATTTTTCTTTTATAGATGAGTTGGCATCTCTCATTTTTAATTGGATTCCCGCTTTCGGGGCTGTTGAAAAAGCCTATTATATCCCAGACCGTAGGGGCA
This sequence comes from bacterium, assembly GCA_021157815.1. Taxonomy (GTDB): domain Bacteria; phylum JAJVIF01; class JAJVIF01; order JAGGVT01; family JAGGVT01; genus JAGGVT01. Next base: position 15,643 of record JAGGVT010000070.1, read on the forward strand.
ACTCTCCGTGGTTGCCCTGTATTTATGCCAATATTTAGGGTAGGCACAGAGACCTCCCCCCTACATTCAGAGCTTTTTCAACAGCCCCTTTCGCGGGAATGACAGGTTAAAACCCTCTGCTATTTCCTTCCTAAGGCACATAAATAGTACTTAAAATTCTGCTTATCACTTTCTCGGATGTCATATCCTCCGCGTCCGCTTCGTACGTTAGAAGCACTCTGTGGCGAAGGACATCCATCGCGATTCGCTTGACATCATCCGGTGTAACATAACCCCGCCCCTGAATGAACGCCAGCGCTTTCGCTCCCATTGTCAGGTAAATGGATGCTCTTGGCGATGCGCCGTACTCAATCAGATAACCCAAATCGAGCCCGTATTCGCCCGGTGAACGGGTCGCGAAGACCAGTTCAAGTATATATTTCTTGATATTCTCCTCGATAAAAACCTTGTCGCAGTCAACCTGCATCTGCAGAATATCAGCCGGTTTTACAACAGGATCGATTTTTGTAACGATTCCAGATGTTTGCCGGTCAACGATTGTCATCTCTTCTTTCTTCGATGGATAACTGACTTTCACTTTCAGCATGAACCTGTCAAGCTGCGCTTCGGGAAGCGCGTATGTTCCCTCGGTCTCGATTGGATTCTGTGTCGCCATTACAAGAAACGGCTCATCGAGAATGAATGTTTCATTGCCGATTGTAACCTGTTTTTCCTGCATAGCCTCCAAGAGCGCCGATTGAACTTTCGCCGGCGCGCGGTTTATCTCATCCGCCAGCAGCAGGTTGGCAAAAACAGGTCCCTTTTTGACATTGAATTCATTTGTCGCCGCATTGTAGATTCTCGTTCCAACAATGTCTGCCGGAAGAAGGTCGGGCGTAAACTGGATACGGTTGAAATCGCATCCGACAGCATTTGCCAGTGTGTTGATTGTAAGCGTTTTTGCCAGTCCCGGTACGCCCTCCAGAAGCACATGCGAACGGCAAAGCAGCGCGACAGTGAGTTTCAGAAGCATGTCATCCTGCCCAACGAGAATTTTCTTGACCTCGCTGAACATCTTCTGCAGTTTAGGCTGATGGGATTGCGCCAGAGCGCCTACTTGTTCTATTTCCACTGATGACATTGATAATCACCTTCGATAGATAAAAAATGCAAGTTCCTGATTATATCAGAAAACGCATTGGTTAGTCAGTTGAATTGTGTTACTGCTGATTAGTGTGATGCGGTTAAATCGGATTTCGTTCGAATAAATTACCAACGAAATTTTATAAATTGCATTTAAAGGCGCGATTGACCGTCTGCATATCTGGTTGTATAATCACTTGCCTTTGAAAAACGATGGCGGGGTAGCTCAGCTGGTTAGAGCACACGGCTCATACCCGTGGCGTCGAGGGTTCGAGTCCCTCCCCCGCTATTTTTTGCATTTTTAGTGAAATGAAAAAACTAATTCGTAACCCGGAATGCCTTTATAAAAAAGCATGAATCAATTTTACAACGTTCGAAGGCATTCCGGGGTTGCGCATATCTACCCACTTCCCCGGCATGCCTGATTCACCTTATAGATAATTGTTGCTTTGGTTCGAGACGGCATGACCTAGTTACGGTATAAACAGGCTTTTTCAACAGCCCCATCCTGCCTGCACAGTTTACATCTCAAGGTTGCAGTCAGGATGCTTGCACCATAACAAAGTCCTGTTTTAGCCTGATTCCTACCTCAAAGGTTCCCACATATCCGCGTTATCAAGCGAAAACGATGGAGGATCACTGTTTAAACGCTGTGCAAATTCACTTTCACTCCCAACCCAGACTTTGGGAGTTTGCTCATCACCAATCGCAAATGTTCGAAGGCGGTTTTTCTGGCTTCGCGGGATAGCGACAATTGTGAATGTTGAATTGGAAAAACTATATTTGCGTTTCTTCAATGATATTCCCGTTTGGAAAACGCAAATGGAATAGTTGTCGATTATATTCGAACGAGTATATCCTTCCATAATATATTGTAAATCAGCAAGGCTCTGCCAGGAGCCGTAGTTCTTTTGAATATTCGCATCCGCATATGCCAACTGACATGAACCAAGAGCCCTAAGCGTTAATTTGCAGCGGTTTTCCATGGGGTTTAATTTCTTTTCAACTTTATCTTCAACTCTCGATTTCTTTTTTCCCTTCCCGGTATCCCAATACCGATTATCTCTCAATCCGGGAGTTGTTGGTGGATAATAACCCGTTCCAAGTTCAGAATCATCACCTATCCACACGACAGGGATTTGCTCATTACCGATTGCGAATGTTCGCAGCTGATGTTTGTATTTGGTTGGAACAGCCACAATTGTGAAAGTGGAATCATGCGCGCTTTTACCGCCCATCCGCGAGGATGCCTCCACATGAAACACAGTCAGCGAATAATTCTCGATGTAATTCGAACGGTCATACGCCTCCTCTACATATCCGGCTTGTTTCAAAGTCCACCAGGTGCCGTAATTACCATGCGAATTCGATTCCATATACGCCTGCTGGGATGTTCCCAGTGTCCTTAAGAAAAACTTACAATGATTCTCCGCCATCCTGATTTCACCCGGCTTGAGAAAGTCCGATTCCCCCGCTATGCAAACTGCTACAAGATAAACAACGAAAAATACTACAAGAGGTAAACCTGTAATTTTGCGATGCATGACATGCTCCTTAATGCAAAATGATACACATTATAGAATACTCTAAAATTAGACATAAGTTAATAGTAATTGTTTGGGGGATTTTTTGATTGTTTAAGATGCGTTTTGAACGGTTGTCATGATTGACGTTATACTGAGTTTCAGATAATATATAATGAAGTAGAAGTGAGAAGTAAAATAATTTCGTATGGAGTATTTTTTGTGACTAAGGAATATTCACCATTTACACCTGGAATTCCCGTGCCAGTAGAGTTTTTTGTCGGCAGGAATGCGGAGGTAAAAAAACTCCTTGCAAGCGTCAAGAAATCAAAAGAATTAAAAACACTCGAAAGGATTTTTGTGACAGGCGAAAGGGGAATTGGGAAAAGTTCGCTGTGTAAATTCGCAATCAGGCTTGCTGAGAAAGACGAGAACGTTTTAGGGCTTCATGTATTTCTTGGTGGAGTTACAACCATGGAGGAAATGATAAGGAAGATTTTTGAACGGCTCCTGAATGACAGCATTGACAGGCCTTGGTTTGATTCGATAAAAAGCTATCTGGGAAACCGAGTAAAACAGGTTGGAATGTTTGGCATTACTGTTGAGTTTGATGCTTCAAACAAGGAACTGAAAAAAGCAGTGGGGGATTTTGTTCCGGCGTTAATGAATCTGATTAAGCATCTGAAAAAACAAAAAAGCACTATACTTTTAGTTCTTGATGATCTCAATGGGCTTGCCAATAAGGAACATTTTGCAAACTGGTTGAAAAGCATTGTTGATGAAATTGGGTCTCTGCGAGAACCTTTGCCATTAATTCTGGTCCTTGTTGGATTACCAGATAGAAGAAACCAGTTAGTAACTCTTCAACCTTCACTTGATCGAGTCTTTGATATCATTAAAATCAATCGTTTTGATGAAGACGAAACAATACGATTTTATAAAAATGCATTTGCGAAAGTGGGGGTAAAGGTTACTGAGGATGCTCACAATATTCTATGGCGTTTCTCAGGTGGGCATCCTGTTTTTATGCACGAAATTGGTGATACTGTTTTCCAGGTGGATAAGGATAATGTAATAGATGAAGAAGATGCTGTTAATGGTATCTGGCTTGCAGCGGATATTATTGGAAACAAGTATATAGAACCGAATGTTCTGTCCGCTATTAAAAGCAAAAAGTACAGGGAAATTTTGAATAAAATCGCAAAGGGACCACTAGGGTATCTGTTCTCTCGAAAGGATGCAGTCGATAGGTTATCAAGTGAAGAGATAAAAGTATTCGATAATTTTATCCAGAGGATGAAAAAATTGAATGTTATTCAGTCGGCGACTGAACGAGGACATGGATACTATGAATTTACCAGTGAGTTATACTATCTGTTCTTCTGGATGCAGGCAAGGGCAAAATAAATTTTCCAAATGAAACAAATTGTTTTTACTAATTTTAACTGCTCGGAGACATCTCCCTCAGCTTGATAATCGCGGGTTTGAGAACCTCGACAATTCGGTCCATTTCTTCCATCGTGTTGTAACGGCTGAGCGAAAATCTTGTGGAACCATGCGCTCTTGTGAACGGAACTCCCATTGCGCGTAAAACATGGCTTGGTTCAAGCGATCCGGATGTGCAGGCGCTTCCCGAACTCGCGCAGATTCCCTCACGGTCAAGCATCAGGAGTATCGCCTCGCCCTCGACAAATTCAAACGATATATTTGTGGTATTCGGTAAACGATTTTCAGCATTACCGTTTAAACTGGCTCCGGGAACATCATCCAGAATCCGCTTCTCAAGATAGTCGCGCATTTTCCTGACAACGGTATTTTCGTTTTCTATGTTGTTAGCGGCAAGTTCACAGGCTTTCCCGATTCCAACAATGTACGGTACATTTTCAGTGCCGCCTCGACGGCCATGTTCCTGATGCCCCCCAATTAAAAACGGTCTGATTCGTGTTCCGCGCTTGATATATAAAGCTCCGACTCCCTTTGGCGCGTGGATTTTATGCCCCGAGATGGAGAGAAGGTCAATTGGGCTGTCCTTTAGATTAATGGGGACTTTTCCCGCTGCCTGAACGGCATCCACGTGATAAACAATATCGTGTTCCTTAATGATACGACCGAGGGATTCAACCGGATGAATATTTCCGGTCTCGTTGTTTGCCCACATTATTGATGCCAGTACGGTATCCTTGCGAATCGATTTGAGCAACTCATCAGGATCAAGATTACCTTTTGAATCGACATCCA
>JAGGVT010000140.1 GCA_021157815.1 bacterium
AAAATACCAATCCTCGTAATCTCCTATCTCTTCCCACCAAGAGGAGGGGTCGGAGTACAGCGCATTGCCAAATTTGTGAAATATCTGCCTGAAAATGGATTTAAGCCAATTGTTCTAACTGTGCAGAAACCAGCCGGTTCCGTACCGGAAGATAAAGCTCTTTTGGATGAAATATCGCCTGATGTGGAAATAATCAGGACAAAAAGCTACGAGCCTTACCATATATATAGAGTTATGGGGGGCAGACGTGCGCAGGATGATCCATCGTTTCGCGGTGAACTTGTAGATAAAGGAACAAAGAAAGGAATTCTTTCAAAACTTTATTTTGAATACCAGCGGCGATATCTGATTCCTGATCCCAAGATCGGATGGTTCAAACCCGCGATAAAAGCATCTAATGAGATTTTCGCTAAACATTCGCCGCGGCTGATTCTGTCAACATCACCTGAGGCTACAGCACATGTGGTAGCGATGAAACTTCATGAGAAATATAAAATTCCCTGGCTTGCCGATTTTCGCGACCCGTGGGTATCGGGTTACTATTCGTTGAATCGTCCGCCGAATGCCGCAAAAAAAGAGATGAACATGGAAAAGAAAGTACTTTCTGACGCTGACGCTGTTACCGTTGTAATGCGCTCATACATCGACGATTTTAAGAATAATCACCCTGATCTTGATTTAGATAAATTTCATATAATCCCAAACGGATTCGATGAGGATGATTATTCGAATCTGACACCACGCAAATTTGATAAATTCACAATCGCGCATACCGGCTCGATTTATCACCAGCGTTCCCCTGGTCCGTTGTTTAAAGCAATTGCGGAGTTTATAAAAAAAAAGCCGGAAGCGCGGGATAAATTATCGCTGCTTCTGGTTGGCCGTATCGATACAAAATTCCTGAAAACCGCGGAAGAACTGGGCATTTCGGACATAATCCAGACGGAATCTTTTTCAACTCACGATGTCGCTTTATCCACACAGCTTGGCGCGGACGCTCTCCTCATCCTTAGTGAGGGCATGATGACAGCCAAAATCTATGAATACCTTCGCGCGAAAAAACCTGTGATTGCCATCGCGCCTGCTGGTGAACTCAATGCCCAAATTTCACTGTGGGGAATCGGGAGAGGATTTGCTCCTGATAAAATCTCTGAAATTGCTGATTTCATCGATGAACTGTACGATGGCTGGTTGAATAATCGTGAGTTAATCATGCCGGATTTCAAACAGGTCAATCTTGATAATTTCGAACGTTCCTCGCAATCCAAACAGCTTGCTGACATCCTCCATTCGATGCTGCCTGATAGCGTGATATAATCATTCCGTGATTAAGGACAGTATATGGACATTCATCACGCAAATCATCCTGCTGGTTATCATGCTGTGTGTCAGCGTGATTATCAGGAGGTCGCTTGGCGCGGACGGCACAGGCGAACTGGCTAAAATCGTTCTAGTTCCCCAGACTTTATGGGTGCTTGGCACGGTCGGTGTTGACTTGATGAACATCTACTATGCCGGCAAGGAAAAGGAAAATCTTCCCAAACTTGTCGCTAACTCATTCTGGCTTGGTTTGGGTTTTGGATTGATATCCATTGTATTGACGATCGGTTTTTACTTCGCCTTTCACTCGGTGTTGCCCGGTATCGACAAGCTGTTCGGTGATGTCCCTCGAATAGTCTTTTTCATCATGCTTCTGACAATACCGCCGTACCTTATCGGGTATTTCCTTGAATCCATCATTTACGGCCTCGATAAAATTCTAATTATCAACATCAAGAAAATCGCCACTCAGGTTATATACCTCGTTTGTATTTACATTCTGGTAACAAACCCGGACGCTCTCATGCCGATTGTTGACAAGCCGTTCAACACCGGAATGAACCTTGGATTGTGGGGAGTTACATACGCCCATATCCTGATGATGCTCTTTTTAATGGGGTATTCACTCATTCTCATACGACGATTCGTTAAATGGAAATTATTCTCATTCGATTGGAATTTTCTCGTTCGCGGTTCGAAAAATATCGGCTTGTATGCGTTTGGAGCGGCAGCTGCGACATTCCTGTTTTTCAAAGTCGCCATTATGGTGATTGCATATTACATCGCGTACTCCGGTTTGGTTACGGATGCCGACCTCGGCCTTTACACAACAGCGACACAGATAATCGAAAAAGTTCTTCTAATTCCTAGTTCAATTGCGTTCGCCCTGCTGCCAAAGGTAACATCGAAAGCGTGGGTGGATGTCCTTTCACTCACGGCAAAATCCTCCCGCCACACATTCATGATTACACTGCTTATCGTTGGCGTTTTATCTGTTTTCATTCGACCCATTCTTGTTTTTCTCTACACCGATGAATTTGTCAACGCCTGCTATCCATTCTGGTTCCTCGCTCCGGGAATTGTGTGCTATAGCGTAGGGCGTGTATTCGGCACAAACCTTATTGGAATCGGCAAGGTTTACTACGCGTTTTATTTTTCAATTGTCACTCTCATTGTAAATCTTGTTCTGAATATCCTGTGGATACCGAAATGGGGCATAGCGGGAAGCGCGGCAGCGACATCACTGGCATACATCATTCAAACCATCATGCTATACTGGGCAATGAATCGTGAGACTAAAATTCCGCTGTCTGAACTGCTGTTTTACAAAAGAGATGACTGGCATGTTTATATAAAAGGCTTCAAGGGACTCTTTGGAAATGACATCGAAAACAACGGCAAGTAACGGAAAGCTTAAGATTGCAATGGTCGCTCCGGCGAACAATCCGCATACACAGCGGTTTGCGGAGCATTTCATCAACAGCGGGCATGAATTAAAAATCGTATCCTATGCAGCTGCTGATATCGAGGGCACTGAGGTTTATGTTCACTCGCAGATTCCTGATGATGTAAAAGGATTAAAGCGCAAGTGGGAGTATTTTAAGGACTACAAGGAGGTTAGGCGAATCCTCGAATGGGCGGATGTTGTTTTCGTCAACTTCATCTACAACTGGCGTTTCAACGAGGTTTATCGCGGATTGAACAACGTTGTGGTTCTGCTGTGGGGCAGCGATATCACATGGCAGGTGGATGAGACCGAGCAGCAGGCCAAATATAAAAAACTGATTCTTTCAATCGGGCGAAGGGTACTGGCATTCAGCGATTTCCTTTCCAAAGCCGCTGTCAAATATATGCCTGACGGGCAAATTCCTGAGGTTCTTCATATTGGTGTGAAACTGGATCAATTCCATCCGGGAAATAGAAAACTTGCAGAGGATGATCCTGTTGTAATCGGCTACGCAAAGGGGCTGTCCTCGAAATATGGCCCTGAGATTCTGATTGAGGCATGCGACATGCTTCGTAATGAAGGCATGAATTTCATTTGCCGTATCGCTGGTGGCGGCGATTTGCAGGTCAGTTTGAAGATTATGGTTGATCGGCTGGATTTGAAAAAACATGTGGAATTTCTCGGACGCCTTCACCACAATTCCATCCCTAATTTCATGAGGGAGATAGATATTTTTGTTATGCCAAGCGTTGTCGAGGAGAGTTTTGGCGTTGCGGCACTGGAGGCGTCAGCGACCTGCCTTCCTGTGGTAGCCAGCAATATTGGCGGAATTCCAGAGGTAATCTGGGATGATGAAACGGGAATTCTTGTTCAACCGGGCAAATCAATTGATCTGGCTTTGGCGCTGAAATCGCTTATTGTCAGTCCCGACCTTCGCAGCTGCATGGGCAAGCAGGGAAGGGATTTCGTACGGTCAAATTACACGTGGGAGAAAACGGTGGAAAGGCTTGATGAGATTTTCATGGAAGTGTTTGACGATACCGGTTTGGTTTAACTGTGTTTAGAGGTTGCCGGGAAAAGCTGCCAACTGTAATTCCTCCCCTTAATCCCCCCGCGAGCGGGGGGAAATATTTTTGCATTTGCAAACGATTTACCCGGTCTATACACTTGCGAAGGGAAAAGACAACATTCTCCCTCCCCGCTCGCGGGGAGGGCTGGGGTGGGGGCATGGTGTTATTATAATACACAATCACTCCTGCATAATTTTACTCTCTATCTCCTCGTGTATCTCAATAATCATCCTCTGGCGCATCATCGCATCGCTTTTGCTTTTGCCAGCAAGTTTCAATATCGCGCTTTTTGATTTTACTATTTTCATCATTCGTTTGTATGTGTTTATGCAGATATCCCTGCCATAGTGTTTTCTGAAATAGATATAAGCGCTTTCAAACCAGCATTTTAATTTGTATTTCGCGACATCATCCGAATCCGGGAACGATGCTCCCGACTCGTGTTCCGCAATAATTCCTGGATGAACGTACGCTTTTCTCCCCTGCTCTTTCAGGCGATACGCCAAGTCAACATCCTCGAAATATAAAAAGAAATCCTCATCCATCTGATTTGTAATTTGCCATGACTCACGCGGTATCAGCATAAACGCGCCTGTTACAAATCCTGCCTCAAACGGTTCGATTTGCTTTTCAACCGATTTAAACGAGCCTGATTCACCTGATGAGATAAACCGTCGAAGACCTGAGAAATCAAGCACGAAAGTATCCGGCGTTGGCAAATCACCGTGAGAGTGAATTGAAGCGTTGTTTGAATCGACAATATTCGCGCCAATTATCCCAGCTTCAGATTTGTTTTTGGCAAACTCAAGAGCGATTTTCACAGCGTCATCATGGAGATAAAGGTCTGGATTTATAATCAGCAGGTAATCCCAGTCTGACATTTCAGCAATGCGATTTACACCGTAAGCGTATCCGCGGTTTTTTTCACCTTGCAGAAGTTTAATATCGGGATTATTTTCTGTAAGGTATTTAACAGCATCATCCTGCGAACGGTTATCGTAAACGATAATTTCGTGATTGATGTTTTTGACAGAGTTTATCAGCGATTGGAGGCATCGTTCGATTGTCCCCCTTGAATTGTAGGTTACTATGCCTGTTAAGAGTTTCATTAATAATAATCGCTAATTCACACAATACCCCGGCGAAGGGACGCCGGGTTACAAGTTCAGCTTGTAGCCCGGTTTCTCATTAACCGGGATAAATGATGGCTGATTCACATAAGACCCCGGCGAAGGGACACCGGGTTACAAGTTCAGATTGTAGCCCGGTTTCTCATTAACCGGGGAAAATAATCGCTAACTCACACAATACCCCGGCGAAGGGACGCCGGGTTACAAGATAATTTTCCATCCGGTGTCATTCCGGGCTTGACCCGGAATCCATCAGTGTCTCCATGAAATCCTCCGCGTCAAGGCGAACATGAACCATGACATTGTTGATTCGCCTGATCAGGAAATTGAAAAGGATGACAGCCGGGACGGCAACAATAAGCCCGGATGCTGTAGCTATAAGCGCCTCTGCGATTCCCGAACTCACGCTTCCGTACGCTGCCGGATCAGCATCCGAAAGTGCTCTAAACGCGCGAATGATTCCAATCACCGTTCCAAACAATCCGACAAACGGCGCTGTGTTTCCGATTGTTGCAAGCCATCCGACACCACGCGCCAGTCGATTCTCGAATCGTTTAATCGCGCGATCAAGCATCCTGAGACCATCATTGATTTTGTTTGTGGTTTTGGTAATTTCCGCGAGGCGGTAGTATAGAGCGAAAAGCGGGTCATCAACGCAACCAGCGAGTTTTTCCTTGTCGCTGTCAATTACTGCCTGCTTGAGTTCGTCAATTTTCCTTCCGATTTTAGAAAGGAAAAAAAACTTCTCAAGCGTAATCGCTATCACCACGATTGAGAAAATCGTGAGGATATACATTACGAATCCGCCCTGCTGAAACCAATGTTCTGTGCCCAGATCAAAATTCATGTTTGTTGTCTCTTGTATGTTTGATTAGCTCAGGAATCCTGTCGTTCAAAATTCTGCTATTTGCTTTTCCGGTTTTCTTCATCTCAAATAATGCAATGAATATATCGACAGTTTCATTCGTTCATTTCCGGTTTTACCGGATATATCTGACTACCTCGCCAAGAGGTTTTCGGTTTGCTTCCTTTGGCGCCTGCGATGGATACCCGAATGCCACAACCGCAACCAGCCTGCCCTCTTTTATTTCAAGAATCCTCTCGATTTCATCCTTCGCCACAATAGGAGCTGTCAGCCATACACTGCCGATTCCAAGCGCCCATCCGGCGAGAATCATGTTTTCAATAGCCGCGGATACCGATTGGAGGCCGGACTGCGCATTCTCTCTATTCTCCCGATAAATCCTGCCTTCCTCGCCAAGCATCGCGTAACTGGCATCGTTGCCTGATATATAAGGAGTAGCCACGCAATATACAGTTAGCGGAGCGTCCTTAAAAAAGGTCGCGTAAAATTTGGAATATTTAATTGCCTTCTTAGCATCCTTGTCATCGAGAATATCGCTGATTGTGTCGTAGCAGCCGTCGACAATTTTAGCTATTTTTTTATTGAGTTCCATATTCGTAACAGCGATGAATTCCCACGTCTGCTTGTTCGTGGCGTTTGGCGCGTAATGCCCTGCAAGAAGAATCTTCTCGATATCCCCATCGCTGATTTTTTCATCAGTGTATTTTCTGATGCTGCGGCGCTCCATTATCATGTCAATCAGTTCAGGGCGCTTTTTGATATACTCCTCGGATGTCATTTCATGTCTCCCGGCATCAAACTGTTATCTTCGAAAGATGTTTCAATTATAGCATTAAGTCTGCTAAAGGCTTATGATAAAATAACCGTTGCCATGAACAAAAACAACAAATCATCGGAACTCACAAGCGATATAAGAATCGCATTGTTCGCATCCGGTTCAGGTACGGATGCCAACGCCATTCTCGATGCGCAGGACAAAGGCTTGATTACTGACGGGAAAGTGGTTCTTCTCGTTTCCACAAAAGATGATGTCGGCTGTATTGATGTCGGAAGGCGTCACGGCGTGGATGTTGTAGTTCTGCCGAAGAAAAAGCTCAAAAAGGATTTCACGGTGGAAGTGGAAAAACTTCTGTTGGAACATGGGATAGAGCTTGTCTTCCTCGTTGGGTGCATTCATAAAATCCCCATTATCCCTGATATTCCCATGTATAACATACATCCGGCAGACACCGGATATCACGGTGGAAAAGGCATGTATGGCGTTAAGGTTCATCAGAGTGTCCTTGATAAAATCAAAAATGAAATGGAGGATGATATTGAGGATGGAATTAATCGCTGGTTCACATGGATAACCATTCATGAGGTAAATGATAAATATGATGAAGGTGAACCGTTCATGAGACTGGCGGTTGAGGTTTACCCCGAATCTGATGACGAGCTTATTCTCCAGAAACGAGTATTGCAATATGAGTGGATGATTCTGCCTACAGCGTTGAATGTAGCGATACGCAGGATAAGAATGAAAAAGGGTTTTTAAAATAGCAGATGGTTTAAGAGCGTGTCGGGAAAGGCGTTATAATTGGCGACTTACATCATAAGGCGACTGACGTCACAATTGGTACTAAGTCAGGCTCTGGATGATGTTCCGTCATTCCCGCGAAAGCGGGTTCTTTAGTCTGTCCTCAGAAATCCATTTTTTCTTTTATAGAAAAGTCGGCATCTCGCATTTTTAAATGGATTCCCGCTTTCGCGGGAATGACGGGTTAATAAACGAAAAATGATTTCAGTGGCCAATCTTAAGCTTTATCCTTTACTAATTAAAATCAACAACCTTTTTCGATAGGCTCTTAAACTCTTTGCTATTTACAAACCGTGGGAATAATATCTACGGCCTGTCATCTTCGTTAATGCATGTAAGAATTTCAGGAGCATTGTTTGTAACAAGGAGTGATTCCTCGAAATGGCATGTGGGCCTGCCGTCTGCTGACGCGATAGTCCAGCCGTCACCGAGAGTTTTTACACGATCATTTCCCGCGACAACCATTGTTTCAATGGCAATAATCATTCCCGATTTCAGCATGACACCATCACCGGGGTTGCCGTAATTGTAAATCGGTGGGTCCTCGTGAAGCGCGATTCCGACACCATGTCCGGACAGAACTTTGACAACATCACAACCCATTGATTGAACGCGGGTCTGTATCGCGTGTGAAATGTGCCCTACTGAATTTCCCGCGACCGCCTGGTCGATGCCGTCGAACATTGACCACCTTGTGGCTTTCATCAGATTGTCCTGTTCATCTGTGGGTTCGCCCATAACAATACTAAAAGCGGCATCGGAGTAAAACCCATGGTAAATGAGGCCGCAGTCTATGCTGACAAGGTCACCCTCTTTGATAGTCCTCTTCGATGGTATCCCATGGACGATTTCTTCATTTATCGAAATACATGTTGTGTTAGGAAACGGCGGCGGACCATACACTCCCTTGAAAGCCGGTGTTGAGCCAAGACGCAGAATCATATTCTCAGCCTTGCGGTCTATTTCGCGAGTTGTAACACCGATGTGGATCTCTTTCTTAATCCTGTCCTCGACTTTTTTAAGAAGCTGACAGGATTTCCTGATTCCATTTATCTGATGTTTGTTCTTTATTATACAATTCATAATAGGTATTTTATCACACTTTGAATGTTCATAAACAATATTTAGTTATTCAATATTACTCATTAGTGCTTTTCATATGGTAAATTAGTCGTATAATAATATATGTATTTCTTACCAATACCCGCACAGGAATATTGTCGGGTGATTGGTTATATTTCTTTAAATGAATTCTTATTAAATATGAAACTTCACTCTCAGGAGAAACAAATGCGCATTTTCTCTCAGTCTCTTATTATTCTAATGCTGTTATTTTTTATCGGATGTTCATCCCAAACATCCACACCGGTTGTTACGCCATCAATGCAGGACAACGATATGCTGAACCCGTTTGAACGAGTGTCGGCGGCCGCATCAGGCGTTACTCAGCCGTACTGGTCAGATGTGGTTTATTTCGACGGTGAATACTGGTTTGCACATAAGAACGACAATGGCACTATTCGTCGTGCTTTCGGAAAAGGTGTTTCGGTTTCAGGCACATGCGAGCAGATAATCGATTCACACCCGGATTTATTTAAAATATCATCTGACAACCTTGCCAGGATTGAGGATTACACTCATGATGGAATCCGTTATGTTTTCTTCCGACAGGTGGTTGATGATGTCGAAATCAAAGATTCAAGGGTTGAATTGCGATTCGCGCGCAATGGAAATCTTATGCTGATTGGCGCGGATGTTTTCCCACAGATTAATATTAACGCAACTCCCTCTGTTAATTCATCTGAAGCAAGAGTAACCGCGGAAATGGATTCCGGATCGGACAGCAGTGAGCCTGTGTTGGTTATCGAACGAAGGGATTACCGCGATTTTCACCTTGTGTGGTGGGTTACAAGCGGTGAATATAAGTATCACATTAATGCTCATGATGGCTCCATCCTTGAAATGGAATCACGTAAAATATCAAGCCACAGCTGGTCAACGGAATCTGAGATTTATGAATTGTCACCATCCACACCTGTAATTACAATGCCTTATCCTTATCAGAAAAACGATGTCAACATACCCAGCAGCGGGTATGTGATTAAATACGGCGATAGAGACGGCAACGTTTTCGTGGATACAGAGGATGAATTTATTGATGTGAATTCATGGCTTTTGGGTACCTATGTCGGTGTCGCACCCTGCGGTGGTTACAATCACGGAAAGATTGAGTGGAGCAGCCAGAACAACGAATCGCAGACTCCCACTTTCGATGATTCAAACTCTCACATGGGTGAGCGCATGGTGGGATACTGGGCAAATGCCTCGTATATCTATGTTAAAAACATTGACCCGACATTCACCGGCCTGGATTTCCAACTTTTCTGCCAGGCTGACTGCTGCTGCGCATGCAATGCGTTTGCCTACATTGAACCGCCATACAAAATAGCGATGTTTGAAGCTTACAGCGACTGTGTAGCGACAAGCGAGGTTGCTGATGTTACCTGCCATGAGTACGGGCATATCTATGTCGCAACACAATATACTCTTGGACGCCCACCACTCTCAATTCATGAGGCTTTCGCGGATACGCTTGCCAACGCTGTAACAGCGCAGCCTGAAATCGGAAAGGATATCCGAGGCGCAGGAACCCATTTTAGATCATCCGACAACAAAGTACTTTTCGATAATAATGACTGCCACGGCGAAAGCCACTGCATGGGGAATATTCTTGCCGGCGCGCTCTGGGAAGTCAGAGGATTTCTCGGTTACGCATACACCGATTATCTCTGGCATCAGGCAAGATTCGCGCAATCGTATAGTTTCCCCGAATATGTCGCTGATTTCTACATGATAGACGACGATGACGACAACGTGTTAAACGGCACACCAAACGCGGCAATTTTCGAGGAGTGTTTCTGGGATAATCATCACATTCCAATCCCCGAAATGCCTGATATCCCGACCGATGGCGTTGTTATCGATATCGTTCCGACTGAATTCCCGCTTGAAATGGACAGGTCAATCGGCAACAACCTTTGGTACACAGCAACAATCACAAATCTGAATGATGAGCCTGTTACGTTCGATGTCTGGACAGCAGTCGAAACACCATGGGATACATGGTATGGCCCAATGATTCCAGCATCAATCAACATAAAGCAACCAGTTACTCTGCGTCTGGAAGCTGACCAGGAAATTGTTATCACTGTCAGGCAGTCAATTCCGTTTAATTTGCCGGAGGGTGTATATCGCTATCATGGGAGAATCGGCGAATTTGTTGACCATGAAAACGACATTCTTCTGGATGACGGCTGGATTGATTTCACACTGTACTAAAGTTAGTAAGTTAGCAGGTTAGCAGGTTAGCAGGTTAGTAAGTTAGCAGGTTAGTAGGTTAGTAGGTTAGTAAGTTAGCAGGTTAGCAGGTTAGCAGGTTAGTAAGTTAGCAGGTTAGTAGGTTAGTAAGTTAGCAGGTTAGTAGGTTAGTAGGTTAGTAAGTTAATAAGAAAAACGTAATTGATGGATTTTGGCGAAAACTGGAATCCATCTTTTGATTTCATGCGATATAATTTCATCGCATGGGAAATTCAAAAAACATAAAAAGCAAATCATTGATTGAGCAATTTGAACATATTCCGATTCAGGAATTGCTTCGACATGCAAAGCCGCATGGGCGCTCATTCTATGAGCGCGATGCCCGTAAAGTAACACGCGGTCTTCTTGGCTCGCTTCTGATACGGGAACTTGATTCAGCCACTCTTGCAGGATTTATCGTTGAAGCGGAGGCATACAAACAGAATGAGGAATCGTGCCATGCTCATCGGGGAAAAACAAAACGCACTAAGGTTATGTTCGGCCCCGGCGGGCGATCATATATTTATTTCGTCTATGGCATGTACTGGTGCCTTAACGCCACCGCTGAAAATGAGGGAATCGGCTCCGCGTGTTTGATTCGCGCGGTTGAGCCTGTCGCTGGAATTGACATGATGAAAATAAATCGCGGCAGGGAAAATATCCTTGATTTATGCTCGGGTCCCGGTAAATTAACAGTGGCATATGGCCTTAACAAAGAGCATAATGATCATGATTTATCCAAACCGCCATTACGAATTCTTGCACTTCCCGATGACATGAAGCCTCATTTCAAAATACGCAAATCATCAAGGATAGGAATTAACGCCGCAAAGGAACTTCAGTATCGATATTACATTCATGGAAATCCGCATGTGTCGAAATAGATAACGTGGTACAGTAATGTACACAGACAACGCTCATGCCTGATAAACCCGAAAATACAAGCGCTGAAAAAGCGAATGAGATTGGAAAATTCTTCTCGATTAGAAACCTTGAATTCAAGAAGATTATTTCCAAGCTCGTATCATACGCCCATTCATCACTGGGAAAAAATCGGGCGCTTGGGCTGCTGCCGCTTCGAATTCCATGGCGGATTATCTTTCATCAGAAGGAGACATCCGAAGCGCGCCTTTTTCTTGATCGTGAGGAACGACTGCCATCCTTTGGAAATCTCAATGATGTCCGACATCATGTAACCCTCTCGATGAAGGGATCAATCCTGACTATTTTCAAACTGTGGAATATTGCGGCCACAATTAGAACAGTTCGATTGATAAAAGAATCACTAACCAATACTATTGGCGTGTACCCTATCCTTCACGAATACGCGGAACATCTGACCGCGTTTCACAATCTTGAGGAAACGCTGTTTCGTTCGATTGAGGATGAGGAAACAATCGCCGACAAAGCGACCCCTGACCTTCGGAAATATCGCCACAACCTGAGAGAGAAAAACTTCCAGATTCAGGAACGCTCAAAGCGATTGTCGCGCAAGTACGCTGATCGCAACATGCTGACTGACAGCACGTTCACAATCAGAAATAACCGCTACGTCCTCCCGTTTTCATCGGGATCTATGGGGCGTGAGAAGATTGTAATCCAGAGCACATCGGAAAGCGGCCTTACGTTTTATGGCGAACCGCTCGAACTGGTCGAACTCAACAACGAACTTCAAAAGGCGTACCAGCTGGTTCGAAATGAAGAGGAGAAAATCATGCAGATGCTCTCCGCGCAAATCGGGCTTGTTGGAGAGCAGCTTAATCCGTCAATTGAAATTTGCGGCTATCTCGATTTCATTTTCGCAAAGGGATATCTGTCGCGAGACCTTAACGCTGTCGAACCCGGATTTAATTCGCAAACAATCAAACTCGAACAGATACGCCACCCCTTGATTAAAAAGGATGTCGTGGTTCCAATCGATCTCGATTTCACCCATGGCTGCAAAGGGCTGATTATCACAGGCCCTAACGCCGGCGGTAAAACTGTCAGCATAAAAACTCTTGGACTGACCGCGCTTATGGCGCAAGCCGGACTTCATATACCCGCGAAAGACAAATCCGCAATTCCTATTTTTAGATCCATTCTCGCCGAAATTGGCGATGCCCAATCTATCGACCTTGACTTGTCTAGTTTCGGCGCGCATATCATGTTCCTTCGCACGGTGATTAAATCACTTGATGACAGCTACAATCCATCTGATGATGCATCCGATAAGTGGATTGATAAATATCATAGCTGGCAGTCTCGAGGAAAAGAGGTTACTAAAGATTCAGATGATCAGCTGCGTTATGAGTTTTCGCCTTATGATATTCTTCAAAGCGATTCACTGGCAGAAAGCGTAAAAACATCCTGTGCCTATGATGATGAATTACAACCACTTATTCTACTAGATGAAATAGGGCGCTCAACTGATCCTGAGGAGGGCAGCGCAATCGCGCTTGCATTGATTGATCGCCTTATTGAAAAGGGCGCTTTTTTCGCGCTGACTACGCATCTGCCGGCATTGAAAAACCTTGTACTCGAGGAAAGCTCCCCTATCACAGGCGCCGCTATGGGATTCGATCTCGATAAAATGAATACAACATACAAAGTGGAAAACGACACAATCGGCGCGAGTTATGGAATTGTAATCGCGGAAAAGATGGGGCTTGAGCCTGAGCTTCTTAAAAACGCAAGAGAGCGGATGTCCGGACGTTTTAACCTTCTGGAAATTGATATCCCCCGCCTTGAATCAAAACGTGATGAATTAATGGATTACGTTTCCGAATGGGAAACGAAAAAGAGAATCGCAAGGCGGGAGGAGCTTCGCGAATTGTCCCGACTCCTTGTTTTAAAAAAGATGGGCATGGAGTATCTTCTATCTTCTGTTGACAAGGGACAGGATGTTCTCAAGGACGCGCAGAAAAAGTCCAGCCGCCTTATTGAACTTTCAAGAAAGGGAAAGAAGGTTCAACGCGACTTTGATAAAAAGCGAAGCAAACTCAACAAACTGAGGAATGAAATTGAGGAATCATACGCCGCATTAAAACGCATGGGGAAAGTAGATGGCATTAAAGACGATACAGCCATACCTGAGTTTGAATTTGAGAAAGGCCAGAGAGTTTGGGTTTCTGTTTTAAACCGCGAAGGAGTAATCGACAAAATAAAAAAACAGGGAAAACGAATGCTGGTGGTTTTCGACAACAAAAAGATGGAGATAGATTCATCACAGGCGGTGCCCGTTCAGAATCCCGAAAAGAAAAAAGAGAAATCTAAAATACAAATAAACATTGGGCCTCGCAAATCGACAAGCCTCTGCCTGGATCTTCATGGTGAGCGAGTAGAACCGGCATTGGAAAAGGTCGAAGAGTTTCTCCATGACGCTGTTTTGGATAATCGCGCTCAGGTGAATATCATTCACGGCATAGGCACAGGAACGTTGAGAAAAGCGGTTCGTAAATTCCTTGTGAAACATCCCCTGGTGAAAAGCTTCCGCGACGGCGACCCATCCGAGGGCGCGATTGGCGTGACCATTGTTGAGTTTAAGCGTCAGGACGATGAATAATTGTAATTCATCTGATTTCAAAATATCATGCAAATTCCATTCCCTCATGCCAGTTTTCCAAATTTAAATAATTTGAAAATGTAAGTAATCATTCATACTGCGTTTTATACGATCAAAATGGTTTATAATATCCAGGATAAAAATGATGCGAAATCGAAAAAATAAAATAGCTTCTTTCTGGAGTATTGTTCTTCACGGAACACTTCTCGGGTTGGCGATTTCGCTGCTCTATGTAGGCGCAGTATTTGCGCAGCCTGAAACCGAGACAAAAAAACCGATCTACATTCTCGATGTCAAAGGCGTGATTAATCCATTCACCGCCAAATACACACTCAGAGGAATTAGCGAAGCTGAACGGGGCGACGCTCAGCTGGTAGTGATAATGCTTAACACGCCCGGCGGATTGGATACGAGCATGCGCGATATCAATTTGGCAATCCTGAATTCAGACATTCCAGTCGCTGTTTATGTCGCTCCAAAGGGAGCTCGCGCCGCAAGCGCGGGAGTTTTTATTACGTATTCATCGGATATCGCGGCAATGTCACCCGGAACGAATATCGGCGCGGCTCATCACGTGTCAATCGGCGGAAGCGGTGATGAGGATAAAAAAGATGATAACAGCTGGATTGACATGGTTCTGGATTTATACAAGGAAGCAAAAAAACGCGAGAAAGAAAAACAAAAGAGTGAAGATAAAACTCCGGTAGTAACCGAACCTGAAAAGCCAGTTTCCAAGCCTGATGCAACAATCGGGGATGAATCGAAACCCCTGTCCACTCAGCAGGTAATGAGTGAAAAGATCACCAACGACGCTGTCGCCGGATTGAGGGCGATTGCGGAATTGAAAGGCCGTAACGCAGACTGGGCTGAAAAAGCTATCAGGGAATCGGTCTCAATTCCCGCCAGTGAGGCGTATGAAATCGGTGTTGTGGAATATCTGTCTGATTCTGTCGAGGAATTACTCATTCAGATTGATGGCCTTGTAATTACAAAATCAAAACAGGAACATACGCTTAACACTGCGGGAGCGCCGGTCAGGCATGTTCCGATGAGCGCAATCGAAAATCTCATGCTTATTATTACAGATCCGCAAATCGCATATTTCCTGTTAATGATAGGAATCTACGGGCTGATTTATGAAGTCACGCATCCGGGAGCTGTGTTTCCCGGAGTTATCGGCGGGACCAGTCTCGTGCTTGCTATTCTCGCGTTTAATTATCTTCCCATAACCGCAGCAGGTATCGTTCTTCTAGCACTTGGAATTCTATTCATGGTTGCCGAATTCAAAGCTCCGGGAATCGGGATTCTTGCCATTGGCGGCGTGATATGTTTCCTGCTGGGAAGTTTCCTTCTCATTGATCGCAATTACAGTGAAATGGTGATTCGTCCGGAAAGCTATGTTCCCATGACGGTTCTCTCGGTGATTCTTCTGGTGATATTCCTGCCGATAATTTATAAATCGATGAGGGGCAAGGTAGTAACCGGAATGAAGGGAATCCAGGAAACAGTAGGCACTGTTGTAAAAGAGCTTTCACCTCTCGGTAAGGTTTATGTTCATGGTGAATACTGGGACGCTCGAACCGAGGACGGCTCCACTCTTGAGAAGGACTCCCGGATCGTGGTTATTAAAAAGGACGATGACGAGATGGAACTGATTGTTAAAAAGCGGGAGGATAAGTCTTGAAATATTTTTTTGTTCCAGTTTCAATAAACCGTGTGGGTGATATTAGATTGAGTAAAAAAGGGGATTGTCCCAACCAAGTGAATAAACACAGTATAAATGAGGGTTTACAGCATAGTATATTTATAACACCATATTTGAAGATTCATGTGGACGTAACCTGTTATCGGGGAATGCCCCTTTTTTTACGGGGGGCAAATAACCCAAATTATTTATTGAAGCGCTAAATTTTAATTATGAATATTTTCAGCAAGCGGGAATGAAACAATGGAAATGACATGGTGGGTAATCGGAATTGTAATCGTAATCGCGTTTATCTGGATAAGCATCGCAAAATCGATTTCAGCGCACAAGGAAAAGGTAGTCGGTGGTGTCGAGGCTCTGGTTGGAAAAACCGGCACGGCGAAAACCGACATCGACCCGACGGGAAAGTTCTACGTTTACGGTGAATACTGGGATTCCGAGGCTCTCGGTGAGCATTTGAAGGAAGGCGACAAGGGAAGGGTTGTCGAGATACGGTCATCCGATGAGCAGTATTTGATTGTTGAAAAGATCAAGTAGTATATCAAGATGGTTATCAGGAAGGTTGCACCAGCCAGCAATCCCGATTAATATATAGTAAGTCTTATTAGCTTAAGCCGAACAATGGCAATAAGGAGAATAAAGTGAATACACCAGCGAATGTTTCACCAGGAATGATTGTTACATTATTTATAATATTTCTCATTATAACTAACGCAATAAAAATTCTGCCTGAATATAAACGAGGTGTCGTTTTCAGGCTTGGCCGTGTAATCGGCCAAAAGGGACCCGGACTCATTTTGATCATTCCGTTTGTTGACCGATTGGTTCAGATGGATCTCAGGACGATTACACTCGATGTGCCGTCGCAGGAGGTTATCACAAAGGACAACGTGACAATTCGAGTCAACGCGGTTTGTTATTTCCGAGTTCTGGACGCCACAAAAGCGGTAGTTGATATTCTGGACTTTGTGCACGCGACAAGCCAGATAGCGCAAACTACCCTGCGAAGTGTTCTGGGAGAAAGTGAACTTGATGAACTTCTGTCGAAGCGTGAAAAAATAAACCAGTCCCTTCAGGAACTTATCGACAAGCAGACCGACCCGTGGGGAGTCAAGGTTTCAATCGTCGAGATTAAGGATGTCGAACTTCCCGAGACGATGAAACGCGCGATGGCGAAACAGGCTGAGGCTGAACGTGAAAGGCGTGCGAAAATCATCGCGGCTGAGGGTGAGTTTCAGGCATCACAAAAACTCACGGATGCAGCAATAGTCATGGGAGATCATCCAATCGCGATTCAGTTGCGGTATCTGCAAACGCTTGTTGAAATTGCCGCGGAGAAAAACTCCACAACCATCTTCCCGATTCCTCTTGACATGATTAAGCCGTTTATGGATCTTAGTGAAAAGAAGCTGACGGAATAATATTGCGTTGAAATAATATCTTTAAAAAATTGCACCATGCTTTTGCATGGTGTTTTTACTACATTATGTTTTTACTAAATTGAAAGAAGACGCTAAAGAATGGTCTTATATCCAAATTGCACTAATAAAATGTCATTCCCGCGAAAGCGGCTGTTGAAAAAGAGCTGAATGTAGGGGGTAGGTCTCTGTGCCTACCCTAAATATTGGCATAAATACAGGGCAACCACGGAGAGTTGCCCCTACATAATTAGGTTTTTCAACAGTCCCTTTCGCGGGAATGACGGAATCTTGTTTCTCAGAATCAGCGATGTTTAGCTTTCACGACATGTTCATTAGCATGGCGCTGTTGTTGCGAAGCTCAATCAACACTTGAACTTTTTCATGGTAAAATCATTATGTTATCCAATAAACCGCTTTCGACAAGAGGTTCAAATGAGACGTTCACTATTCATTTTAGCGATTCTTATCTCAATCGTATCAATCATGTGCACAAGCGGACCGCCTGAAAACCCTGATGGCAAGTATGGCGACAAACCTGTTGCCAAAGAAAGAACAATCGATTTCACCGAACTTGGCCCGAAGCGAGGCCAGTATATCAAGCAGGAAATTGTGCTTCGAGGAACCATCATGGAAATAGACACGCTATCAGGAGGGTGGTTAAAATTAAAAAGCGGCAGTGGTGGAATAAAATGCACGATTGAGGATTTCGGCCTCCCTCAGAGTCTTATCGGAAAGGATGTTTATGTTCAGGGAATACTGGAATTAATATTGGCATCATCGGAGAAAGGCCGACCAATAGGAGGCGAATACACGATGGGGGCTGACCCATCGGGGTCATCGTACGATGATGAGCTCCGGTTGCGAGTAAACGCGATTGAGGTCGTTATTCCAGAATAATTATAATAATAATTTATGATTTCATCATATTGGATAAATACCGAACCCGGGAGCGCTGGTCTCTGGGAAAAGCATTTTGCCAAATTAACCAAATCCGCCGCCGCCGGGAGTCCTTATTTCCAGTATGTCTCCAGCATTGATTATTCCCTGGAAATGGCCATCCAGTTTTTCAATTGATCCGTCTGGATGAACAAGCAGATTTTCCCCGGCTTTTGCCGGTTGTCCGCCGTTTAATCCAAACGGTTTATATTTCCTTCGTTCACTTAAAATCGAAACCGACTGCGATTTCAGAAATCGATATGCCCGGATAACACCATCACCGCCGTGATATTTCCCATCGCCGCCGGAGTCTTTTCTAATCCTGAAACTCTCAAGCCTGACTTGAGGGAATCGTATTTCAATTACTTCCGGGTCTGTTATTCGAGTGTTGGTCATGTGAACCTGGCATGCGGACGCGCCGCTAAATCCATCGACAGCGCCTGACCCGCCGGCGATTGTCTCGTAATACTGTGAAGACGATTTTTCAATATCTCCAAACGCGATGTTGTTCATCGTGCCCTGCGATGCCGCCGCCACATTCAATGCGCCAAACAGGCAGTCCACAACTCGCTGCGATGTCTCAACATTTCCGCCGCATACAGCGGCATCCGATGACGGATTTAAAAGGCATCCTTTGGGAATGATGATTTCAAGCGGCTCAAGGCAGCCATCATTGAGAGGAATCTGACGGTTTATTAAAGTTCGGAAAACATACAGGACAGCGGCGTATGTAACCGCGGGAGGAGCATTGAGGCTTGAATCCAGTTGCTTGCCAGTGCCCGTGAAATCAACCACGATGGCTGGCTCATTATTTTTATTTCGAAATATTCTGATTGATACAACTATCTTCGCGCCGCAATCAAGATAATCTGAAAAAGCAAATAACCTTTCTGATTTATCCTGCAATAGATTCTCAAGTGCATCCTGCATTGCCAGGCGCGCGTCATCGCGAATGTGTTTAGTGTACGCTACCACAACATCATCGGAATACTCATCGCAAAGATTTTCAACCTCCCCTATTCCCTTTTGAACAGCGGCAACCTGCGCTTTAAGATCAGAAATCCTTTCGGGGATATTTCTTGCCGGATATTTCCCGCTTGCCAGGGCGCCAGTTATTTTGCCATTGTTAAATTTGCCACCGCTTACAAGAAGAAGGTTTCTTAAAACAACGCCCTCATCATCAAGCGTTTTTGCAAAAGGATACATTGAGCCGGGCATCATTCCACCTATGTCCGCGTGATGCCCTCTCGCTGCCAGATAAAACGCGATTTCGCCATGTCTAAATACTGGCGCGACAACTGTGATATCCGGAAGATGCGAACCTCCCGCAAATGGGTCGTTCGAGCAATAGAAATCACCGGGATTGAACTTATCAACGGATGAAATCAGGTTACGCACCGTCTCCCCCATCGCGCCAAGGTGTACCGGAATATGAGGCGCGTTCGCGACAAGACGGCCTTGTGAATCGAATATCGCGCATGAGAAATCGAGGCGTTCCTTGATATTTACAGAGTGCGCCGTGCGCTCAAGAACCCGACCCATCTGCTCTGCTATTCCCATGAACAGATGATGGAAAACCTCCAGCAAAACGGGATCATACTCAACATCGGCATCCTGAACTGGCGCGATTTTCATTATCATTGAGAGAATTCCGTTCTCATCAAGGATGGCATCGAAACCGGGTTCTACAACAATCGTGGAGTGTTCCTCGATAATAAGCGCCGGCCCGTTAATGGCGATGCCGCAAGCCAGCTCATCGCGCATATACACAGGAGTATCGAGCGGTTTAAACGACTCAAACCAAACGGGTACCGTTCTGATTTGTTTATTAGACTGCGTTTTCAGATTCATATTTAGAATCTTGTGATTGTTCTGATTCGATTCTTCAATAACCTCAACTCGAATATTCACGATTTCCAGTTCATCGCCATGAGGCTTGAATCCATATTCCTTGAGATGAGTCTCAACAAACAGCGATTTCAATTCATCTGCGGATTTCAATTCATCCGCGTTGTCGCAGTACGGCAGTGTCAGCGCGGTGTCCGTTCCCTTTGTTCTGATATCCAACTCGTAATTGGTGATGAACAAGGCATCATCCGGCAATCCTGCTTCATCGCGAATTTCCTTTTCAAGATTGCTTTTAATTTCCTCAAAGCGTTTTCTTATATCATTGAGCGAATCCTCATTTAAAGAGCGAAGAGTAGTTTCAACATGAGTACGGCGGTGATTCGCAAGCAGGATTCCCCAGGCTGACAACAAACTGGCGAGCGGCGGGATTCGAATCAGCCGGATTCCCAACGCCCTCGCTATCCCGCATGCATGCTGCGCTCCCGCGCCTCCGAAAGTTACAAGCGCATGCGTTCTCGGATCATGCCCTCTCGAAACTGACAGTTCCTTTATCGGGCGGCTCATTGTTTCATTGGCGATTCGAATGAATCCAAGCGCCAGTTCCTCGACGCTCATTTTTATTCCCTGCGACTTTTCAATCTGCCGGACTATTTCCTCGAAACGTTTTATTGACGCTTCTCTATCCAATGGCGATGAGTAATCCGCGCCAAACACCGATGGGAAATACTCAGGATGAATCCGACCCAGAATGAGGTTGGCATCGGTGATTGCGGCTGGGCCCTTGCGTGAATAGCAGGCTGGCCCCGGCTCGGCGGATGCTGATTCCGGTCCCACTGTTAATTTTCGCGAGTCAAACTGAAGAATGGATCCTCCACCCGCGGCGACAGTCTGGATTTCAATCATCGGCGTTGTGAATTTAACCCCCGCGGTTTCGACATCCAGCACCCTTTCGAGTGAACCGGCATATCTGCAGACATCGGTCGATGTTCCCCCCATGTCAAATCCAATCACTTCCTTGTCGCCGGCCAGTTCAGCTATCAATGCCACACCAAGAACACCGCCCGCGGGTCCGGAGAGAATAGCGTCCTTTCCGGTGAAACTGCCGCCAGACATCAAACTGCCGGAAGAGGAAATAAAAAACAAAGGAATATCGCCGACCCATTTTCTGATTTTCCTCGCATAGCTGCTGATAACCGGTGCGAGATAAGCATCGACAAGCGTGGTTCGACCACGGTTGACAATTTTAATCAGCGGCATAGTTTCATGCGATGTTGACACGTTTTTAAAACCGGCATTGATAGCGGTATCACGAACAATTCTCTCATGCGTTGGATTCAACCATGAAAAGAGAAAAACAATCGCGACAGATTCAATTTCTTTTTCTTTAAATCGAACAAGTGCATCGTTAATAGAGTCCGTGGCGATTTCAGAAATGATAGTTCCATCGCTTCCTGTTCGCTCATCAATTTCCTCAACGGCATTATAAATCAACCGGGGTTTGTCTATATGAAGCGCGAAAATATCAGGCCTGTCCTGTGTACCGATTTCGAGAATGTCCCTAAAGCCTTTCGTAATGAGAAGCCCGGTATGCGCTCCCTTTCGCTGAAGAAGCGCGTTTGTAGCAACTGTGGTTCCCATGCGAATCCAGGAGATTTTATCAGACGGCAGGATTTCATCGCGCGGCAGGTTGAGAATTCGTCTTATTCCCTCGATTCCGGCATCCTCGAACTCAGTCGATTCGGAAAGGACTTTCTCAACCCCGAGTTCACCATCGGAGGAGAGCCCGATAATATCCGTGAAAGTTCCGCCACGGTCAATTGCAAATCGCCACTTCTTGTTGTTTTCAACCAAACAATTCCACCTGAAATCAATCTAATAAGTAAAGACAGGTCAATCAACACACCAAAGTATAAGGCATCCACTCTAATAATAGATATGATAGATGGAATTGGTTTTATTTTTAGTATGGCATGAAAACCCCGGCGAGGGGACGCCGGGTTACAATTGGTTTTGTTCTAGTATGGTAGGAAACCCCTGCGAGGGGACGCCGGGTTACAATTAACTTTAATTAATAAAGGGGAGTTGGTGTGGTTATTAAGTACTGGAAAACCTCTTTCAGGGCTATTAAATCAGGTGTATACAAAAAAATCATGCCAGCGGATATTATTATTATGAAATTGGGAGTTGATAACATGTATGAAGATTTTCTTGAACTGATTGAAAAATACCGCGATCAGCATGAACTCAATCTGACAACGTTTGAGGATGCTGATATCAAACGCGAGGAAGCCCGATTCGGCACGCTTCCACCCAGCTATCTCGAGTTTCTGAAACAATGCCCTACCGGATCATTTTTCAATGAGGCGTTTATCCTGTATGAAGGGCCGCTAACTTTCGAGGACCTTTCACTTGAGGTCAGAACCGCGAGCGAGAAGGGTCTTATAGCTTTTGGAGATGATCTCGGCGGCACGATTTTATGTTTCGACACAAATAATCCGAACAAAAACGGTGAATTCCCAATCGTTGAATACAAATATCCTGATTACCGTGTACAGATTGCGGATAGTTTTAGTGAGTGGATAATGGGAATGATAGGCATGTTTGTTTGAGTTTCGTCAGGCATTTCCGCTTTGATTTTAATAAAAGATACATCAAATATGTCTAATATTGTATAAGTTCGAGCCTGATACTTATGCATTGATTTTGCCTTTTCTCATAAAAAGGTCCCGGGCGATACTACAACCCGGGACTGACCTCCCCAGAGAAAGCGGTTACTTAAAACCGATTTCTGTCCAGAGTACGGTACTGGATCGCTTCCGCAAGATCAGCTGTTTCTATGCTATCCCGTCCAGCGAGATCGGCGATTGTCCGCGCGATTTTGATTACGCGGTTATACGCTCTTGCGCTCAATCCAAGTGAATCAACCGCCCTTTTCAACAATGCCTCCGATTCATCCGGTAGTTCGCAGAACTTTCGAACCTCCTTTTGCGACATTCTTGAATTGAAATGCACTTTCGTATTTTTGTATCGCACAAGCTGTCTCTCTCTCGCGGCACGAACTCTGTTTCTTATTGTCTCGCTCGATTCACCCTCACGGCCTGCTCCTCTAAGTTTTTCATATGGCACTCTTGGAACATCGATGTGGATATCAATTCTATCCAGCAATGGGCCACTGATACGCTTCATGTAATTCGCGATTGCATTTGGCGAACAGATACATTCCTTGATAGGGTCGCCGTAAAATCCGCACGGGCACGGGTTCATAGCGGCAACAAGCGTAAATTCAGACGGAAATGTAAGCGATGTTGACGCGCGTGAAATCGTAACGCTGCCATCCTCCATAGGCTGGCGCATAACCTCAAGAACATCACGCCTGAACTCAGGCAGTTCATCGAGGAATAAAATCCCCAGATGCGCCATTGATACCTCGCCCGGTGACGGAAATGAACCGCCGCCAACAAGACCAGCTGATGAAATTGTGTGATGCGGCGATCTGAACGGCCTATGGCGTTGAATCCCAAGATTTTCAGGAATTAAACCCATGATGCTGTAGATTTTCGTGACTTCGAGCGCTTCCTCGAATGTCATTGGAGGCATGATGCCGCCAAGCCTTTTTGCCAGCATGCTTTTCCCGCTTCCCGGCGGGCCAATCATAAGTACATTGTGACCGCCAGCTGACGCAATTTCCAGCGCGCGCTTCGCCAGTTCCTGCCCTTTGACCTCGTTCATGTCAAAATCATTTGGAGCGCTCAGCCAGCCCTCATGGTTATTTTCATCTACGAAAGGTTTGAAATCAGAATACCCGTTGAGTGACTCGACAAGGTCGCGAAGATGCGAGTATGGATAAACATCCAGTTCACGAACCAGCGCGGCTTCATTGCCGTTTTCCTTTGGAAGGATTATTCCTCCAAGCCCTGTATTTTTTGCCTGGATTGCAACCGGCAAAACTCCGTTCACACGCCTTATCTCCCCATCAAGGCTGAGTTCACCGAACACGACATAATTCCGAAGGTCATCACGCGCAAGCTGCCCTGTAGCGCAAAGAATTCCAAGCGCAATCGGAAGGTCATAAACCGGCCCATACTTGCGGATATCCGCCGGCGCAAGGTTTATGGTAATTCGTTTTAGCGGGAATGAGAATCCGGAGTTTTTAATCGCGCTGCGCACCCTGTCCTTCGATTCATTAACCGCGGCATCCGGCAATCCGACAATCTGGAAATTCGGCATGCCGTTGGTCAAATCGACCTCGACCGCAACAGAGTGAGCGTCCACTCCCATAACTGTACTTGATGATATTTTTGCCAACATATCTGCTCCTTAATTACTTGATCACACAATAGACGGCGCCGAACTTAAAAACGCTGCAGGAAAATGAAAATAATTTCAGAATATTTTCACTGGACACATCCGGCATGCGATTTGTACACTTACACTGATTTGAATCAACAACGAAATATCTCTCCCGGAAAACCCGCCGACATCGGCGACTTTCTCCTTGACAGACGCTTTCGGCTGGTGGGCAAATATGTCCCTGACTATGCTGAAAACGAGAGGATTCTGGATTACGGCTGCGGCAACGGCGCGCAGACCATGCTCGTGGCCAAAAGCGGTGTGAGAATCGACGCTTTGGATATTTCCGAGGAACAATGCCTATTAGCGGAAGATAATCTAAAATCGTTTGAGAATGCCAATGTTATGCTCTACGATGGCGATGTCGCCCCGTTTAATAGCAACACGTTTGATTTTGTCTATTCATTTGAGGTTCTGGAGCATACACAAGATGACAGGAAATCTGTCGAGGATATTTATCGCATACTCAAACCCGGTGGATGTTTCATTTTTACCGTTCCCAACAAGTGGTGGATTTTTGAAACTCACGGCGCGAATCTGCCGTATCTCAAATGGAATCGAGTACCGTTTTTTTCATGGCTGCCATCCTGTCTTCATTCGAGATGGGCGCGAGCAAGGATATATACGAAATCCGGCATTTTTCGCCTTTTGAAAAACACCGGATTTGAAATCAAACGCTTGTCTTATATAACAGCGCCGCTTGACGCGCTCAGATTCAAGCCTGTTCGCAATTTCCTCCGCACCACTCTCTTTTCAACTGATGAGACCCCGATTCCATTCATGGCAACCGCGATTATGTGCGTTTGTTATAAGGCATGATGTTTTTCCAGAGATGCATTAAAATATCAGAGGTTTTTAGAGGCTGTCGGGAAAGGTTGTTTTATATCTCATCCCCCCCTTAGTCCCCCCGCGAGCGGGGAGATGTTTTTTGCATTTGTAAATAATATATCCGGTCAATACACTTGCGAAGGGAAAAGATAACATTCTCCCTCCCCGCTCGCGGGGAGGGCTGGGGTGGGGGTTTCTTGTTTGCGGCGCCTTTCCCGACAGCCTCTAAAACACTCTGCTATTCTAATGTGATTTAACAATCAGACATCTTAAAATTTCTTTTTGCTGTCTATCATAATTGTTACAGGCCCGTTGTTGGTTAGATTGACATTCATCATCGCGCCGAATATCCCCTTTTCCACACTCAATCCAAGAGATTCAAGCTTATCGCAAAATATCTCGTAATACTCCTCGCCCTTTTGCGGATCCGCAGCGGAAGTGAATGACGGCCTGAATCCCTTTTTAACACTGCCATACAGAGTAAATTGTGAAATGACAAGCGCCGCAAGGCTGTCATCGAGAACACTTCGATTCATTTTGCCATCGCTGTCTGGAAAGATTCGCAGTCCTGAGATTTTATTCACCATGTAATCGATATCAGTTTCGGAGTCATTTTCCCCTACTCCCAGGAAAATCAAAATCCCCTTGCCGATCTTGCCAGTGATTTCGCCATCGACTGTTACAGATGCCGTATCGACTCTTTGAATTACAGCGCGCATTTGTCACCTCCAAGGTTAAATTATATCATGTTGAGAATATCGATATATTTTCCCGCTCATCAATTGCATCAAACAAATTAGAGACTATGTTTCATACGGTAGAGAAATATATACTTTTGCTGACTGTATTCAGCGCGGTTTTTGGCACTTCGCTGTATATCCAGGGGCGCATATTGAGCAGGCGGATAAACGGTTACAGCTCCGATTCAAATGCCAAAAGCGGCAAGTTAATCGACTGGCTGATTATCATTGTGATAACCGGGTTTCTGGCTTATTTGCTGCGGTGAGTGATTAAAATCCAATATTACAAAAGCCCCCGAGACGGGGGCGACACAGCCGATGGGACATCAGCGTTACGAAACATCCCTGCCAACCCAGATAAGCATTTCGCGTGGGCATTTCTCCAAAACAATATCCATTGAATCGTTTTCAGGATCATAGTTTTCATAGTCGATAACGGGAACGTTTCCATCCATGGTGAATCGCTCGCTGTTTTTGGCACAGGCTTTGCAGCCGATGCATCCGACCTCGCATACATCAGATACTTCCTTGCCAAAATCCTTGCTTGCGCATTTCACTGCAAGAATTTTATTGGATTTAAAAGGAACCATCGAGATTATATTTCGAGGACACGCTTTCACACACGCGCCGCATCCGACGCAATTTTGATAATCTATTTGAGCAAGACCATCGATAATTTTAATCGCGTGGTAATCGCAGGCATCAATGCAATCGCCGAATCCAAGGCAGCCGTACACGCATCCCTGCACACCCGCAACCAGATTAGCCGCGGTACAGGTTTGTTCGCCAAGGTATTCGTTTTGTTTAAGGCGTTGGCTTGATATCGCCGAGCAATGAACTACAGGCCGTGACGGAATACTCGAACCAATCTCAACGCCCATGATTTCAGCGATTGCCTCAGCGGTTCCGTCACCTCCGGGAGCGCATAAATTGACATCAGCGCCATCATTAACAATAGCCTCAGCATATTCGTTGCATCCGACATAACCGCATCCACCGCAGTTAGCGCCCGGAAGAGCCTTGCTTATCGCGGTTATTCTTGGATCAACAAAAACATGGAATTTCACATTCGCCCATCCGAGAACATACCCCATTAAAAGCGCCAATATCAACATTATCGCTGCAGCCAGAATAATCGTAATCGTCATTATCCGCCACCCCTCATCAGGATTCCCGCAAGTCCACTGTCAACGCCCGTGAATCCCATAAACGCCATCGCCAGAATCCCGGCGATAATCATTGTGATTCCAGCGCCTTTCAGCGGTGCGGGTACATCGCAAAGGTCGAGTTCCTCACGTATTCCAGCCATCAGGACAATCGCGATAAGGAATCCGATTCCGCCGAAGAACCCCAGAATCAGAGCTTTATCTAGTGTCCATGCGCCCGCGCCGACACCGGAAACGTGTTTCATTATTTCCAGGCAAGCAAACAGAATCGCGCAGTTGGTTGTGATTAACGGAAGATAGACACCCAGCGATTTGTAAAGCGGTGGGTGGAATTTCCGAACGAACATCTCGACAAACTGAACACTTGATGCAATCACGAAGATATACACAATGTAGTTCAGAATGCTCAGGTCAACGACCATTTCCGAGTTCGGGTTAATCGTGTGGACAATCCACGATGTCAACGGTGCGTTGGGTTGAAGCACAAACCATGTTAATGTCCAGCTGAGAAACGCGGCGATTGTGATTACAAAAGTAACCGCCAATCCCATTCCCAAAGCGACATCAACACGTCGCGACACGCCGACAAATGGGCAGATTCCCACGAAATAATGCAGCACGAAATTGTTAATCAGTGCCGCGTTAATCGCTAGAAGTATAAGAGAGCCAACATAATCCATAGTTTAATTCCTATTTTAAGCAGTTTGTTTTTTTTTATTCTGCAGCCAGTTTACTAATCCTATAAGAACTCCCAAAGTTAAAAATGCTCCGGGAGGAAGAACCATAATTACCCAGTCGGGCCATACGGCAGGCATTACGGGAAGTCCGAACCATGTGCCTGAGCCGAGTATTTCACGAACCGTAGCCACACTTGCAAGGGCAAGCGCGAATCCAAGTGACTGTCCAAGAGCGTCCATAATCGCGGGACCAAGCTTCTGCTTGGATGCGCAAACCTCGCATCTGCAAATGATTATGCAGTTTACGATAATCAGTGGAACATAGGGACCCAGCTGCTTGCTCATATCCCACATGTACGCCTGAAGGATTCTGTCCGCAATTGTTACAAAAGTCGCGATTGTGAGCGTGAAAACCAGAATCCTCAGGTGAGGTTTAAGCAGATGGCGAATCAAACTCACGATTATATTCGCGCTAAGGAGCACGAATGCAACAGCGACTGCCATTGTCATCGCAGGCTCCATACTGTTGGTTACAGCCAGCGTTGGACACATTCCAAGCAGTTGGCGATAAACCGGATTTTCAGGAAGAATCCCGTTTATAAATCTTTCCAATGCTGTTGGTTCGTTTCTATTCATATTCGGATTTATCCTTATTTGGCATTCGATGCCAATTTATCTTTAATTTCAGCGACCGTTTTATTCACAAGATCCGTGACCGCGACGGATGATATTGTCGCGCCTGTGACTGCCATAATTTGATTAACAGTCGGGCTTCCAGCTTTGATAACCTCAATCTGGCTTGCGGTTGGCTTGTCAACATACTGCATCTGCCAATCCTCTTCAACGATTTTGTTGCCAAGTCCCGGAGTCTCCTTCTGGTCGAGAACATACAGTCCAGTCAGTTTATCCGCTTTTGTATCCAGCCCGATGAGAATTTCGACTTTATCCGCGAATCCCTGTCCTGTCGCCGGTACTACCCATCCTACCTGAGCATCACCGCTCATCGCGCGATAGATTATTTTTCCATCGATTTCAAATCCCTTACCTGTATCTGAACCGGGAACAAGATTCGGTATCTGGGAGAAAGTTTCGTTCAGTTTGTTCTGTTGGATTTTCTCACCCAGAGAGATTTGAACACCGGTGAGACTGGCGCCAAAACATACTGCAAGAAGCAATATTAGCCACGCCTGAGCGATATAATTCCCGCCTTTTTCCGGTGTTTCATCGACTTGTTCTGTTTTTTCTTCTTCTGCCATTAGTTTACCTGTATATCAAAAATAACTTACATTTT
This sequence comes from bacterium, assembly GCA_021157815.1. GTDB lineage: Bacteria > JAJVIF01 > JAJVIF01 > JAGGVT01 > JAGGVT01 > JAGGVT01. Next base: position 29,275 of record JAGGVT010000140.1, read on the forward strand.
ATTTTCTGCACTTCAATAAATAATGTGGGTTATTTGACCCCGTAAAAAAAGGGGACAGTCCACATGAGACTTCCAACTTGTTGATTTCAATAAATCTAATTAATAACACCTGTGTTTATCACATTAATAAACGTTATTGGGACAGTCCCCTTTTTTTACTCAACCTAAATTCGACCCAAACGATTTATTGAAAAGCCTTATTTCCTAACCGGTACGGGTCCGCCAAACGGTACCGGAATTGTCCACTTGTTGATTAACGGCGTGACTGCGTTCATCAGCAATACCGCAAACATAACTCCCTCAGGATATCCGCTGAATGCGCGTATCAACATTACAACTGCGGCAAATCCGATTCCGAATATCACTTTACCTTTTGGAGTAAGCGGACTTGTAACCGGGTCGGTTGCGATAAAAAACGCTCCGAACAGAAACGCGCCACCTACAAGGTGATGCAGAACTGTCCATTCCGCTGATGTGTTAGTCAGATTGCCAATTCCAGCGAACACAATCAGAGCTGCTATTGCTGAAACTGGAATTTCCCATGATGCTGTCCGTTTGATGCAAAGGTAAATTCCGCCAAGAATACATGCAATCGCGCTTGTTTCTCCGAGTGAACCGTTTGTGTTCCCTATTAAAAGTGCCCATAACGGAGTGGACTGCCCAAGCTGTTTAGCTAGAGTTAATGGGGTCGCCTGTGTGAGAACTTCCATTCCACCTGCGACCTGATACGCTGCCGCTCCCAACGCCATTGGGAATGCAAAGAGTACAAATGCGCGCCCGACCATCGCGGGATTAAAAATGTTATAGCCCAGTCCGCCAAATGCAATCTTGCCGAGGCCTATCGCTGCCATTGAGCCAATAAACGCGACATACCACGGCACACTGGAAGGGAGAGAAAGCCCGAGTATCACACCTGTAACCGCCGCCGAGTAATCGCCAAGAGTGATTTTCTTTAATCGCCACGATGTGAAAAGCGCCTCGAACGCAAGGCAGGATAAAACTGAAATCCCGACCTGCACAACGACATGCCATTTGAAAACCCATATCGCAACTGCCAGAAGTGGAACAAGCGCGATGAGAACATCAATCATCATTTTCTGCGTGGTGAATGCAGTATTCGACAGATGCGGTGACACTGTCACCTGAATCGACGGATTTATTACGGGTTTTTCAACCTTTTCAGCGGTTTTTACTTTATCTGTATTTTCGTTCACAGTCGTACGCTCTTTGTTGTTGGTTCATTAATCATTTTTCCCGGATCTATTCCTTTGGCATTAACGCTTTGCCAATTCTAATCAATTGAACAAGCGGTACGCTTGCCGGGCATGTGTAAGCACAACTTCCGCACTCCACGCATGCAAGAAGGCTATATGCCTTTGCGGTATCCCACGCTTTGTACTTCGATGCCATCGCTATTTTAGTCGGCACCAAACCCAACGGGCAGACATCGACACATCGCCCGCACCGTACACACGTTGTTTCGGCCGCTTTTTTGATTTCATCGTGCGTGAGAATTGTCAAACCGCTTGTGCCTTTTGTAACCGGTGAGTCCATATCGCCGATTGTGAATCCCATCATGGGACCGCCTGATACAGCGCGTGCCGCATCGGGCTTGAATCCACCGCAGAATTCAAGAACATCGGAATATGATACTCCGATTGGAACAAGAAGGTTTTTCGGATTTACCACTCCGGCGCCTGTAACAGCCATGATGCGGTGTGTTAACGGTTTCCTACGCAGTACCGCTCGCGCGACCGCAGTTGCTGTTCCAACGTTGATAACCACGACTCCGACATCGAGAGGAAGCCCCAAAGTTGGGATTGTCCTGTTCACAACCGCTGGTACAAGTGACCGTTCCCCGCCCTGCGGATATTTTGTTTTCAACGGAACAATTTTTACCGGCGTGCCCTCAGCTGCTTTTTTTAGAATTTCTATCGCTTTAGGTTTGTTGTCCTCGACTCCAATCGCGATATTTGTCGCGCCAACTGCCTGAGCTGCCAGAAGTGCTCCGGTTATAATTGGTGCGGGAGCTTCCACCATAAGGCGGTAGTCGGATGTCAGGTACGGTTCACATTCGCAGCCGTTTATAATAAGAGTATCAATCGGTTTTTTATCGTTTTTGGCGAATTTAACATGAGTCGGAAAAGCAGCGCCGCCCATTCCAACGATTCCGGCATCGCTGACAGCTTTCTGGATTTCCTCCTGCTTGTACTTCTCAAGCCCGGTTGTAGGCCAGTCGCCGCCAAATACATCATCCCACAAAGCCTGGCCCTCGAGCTGTTCACCGTCCGCTTTAATCGGGACACAAGACACGTGACGTCCTGTCGGCAATGTTCGCATTACAGTTTTAGCGGTTTTACCGTTGATACTCGCGTGAATCGGGGCTGAGACAAATCCGCCTGCCTCGCCAAGAATATCGCCCACTCGAACATCCACACGCGGCTCAATCGCAAGTTTACATGGCGCACCGATATGCTGAATCAGCGGGATAATAACCTGTTTCGGAGTCGGGAAGATTTCGATTTGCGCATCCTCGGCAAAACTTTTCCTGTGCGGTGGATGCACTCCTCTTGCGAATGTTCCTTTACCAATTAGTGTTGTATTAGTGCCAGTCATTTCTCACCTTTATCTTTTCGAACAAACAAACGCGGAATATATTAGCAGAAGTTAGCCTTTTTGTGAAGAGATTCACTTTTCCAGATTGAAAGTGTGATAAAATAATAATGCTATACTTGCTTGCTGTTTAGCCTCAATATGTGATTTATCACCCTCAACGTATATTGTCCCTAATTGTGTGTGACCAATTTTTACTATTTATTTTTCTGTGATTATTAAAAAAGGCTCTTCAATAAATCGAGTGGGTTGAGTTTGGATTGAGTAAAAAAAGGGGAATATCCCAACCAAGTGAATAAACACAGTATAAATAAGGGGTTACAGCATAGTATATTGATAACATCTGATTTGAAGCCTCATGTGGACGTACACCGTTATCGGGGAATGCCTCTTTTTTTACGGGAGGGCAAATAACCCACACAATTTATTGAAGCGCCAAAAGTTTAAAATGACGCATGCAGCACCTCAATCGTATGAATGGATAATAAAGTTATGAACCGTTTCACTTGATAATGACATCATGAACTCAATTTGAGTATCAGAATTCCCAATTTTAAATGGGATGCAGGGGTTTAATAGTTTTTCGGAAAATGTTTTCCCCTGGGAGCGCTGGTTTCTAACCGGCACTTGGACAGACTAACTAAAATGTAAAAAAGTGCATCTTACAAACATGGTTGATTAACTCAACGCCTATTTATAGGTATGTCGTTTGTTAGACAAGCTTAATTGATTTCTATTAACCTAACACAAGTGCCGGTTAGAAACCAGCGCTCCCAGGGGAAAACAAAGTAATAATTGGCTTTCCCGACCATCTCTTAAACTCTATGGTTTCAAGTTATCCATATTATCCCAAAATCCGATATTGAACTCGTTGTCATTCCTGGCTTGACCCGGAATCCACCTTGTTACCAAAAGGGAATGGATTCTGAATCAAGTTCAGAATGACACTCTTTCACCACGATTGTCATTCACCACGATTGTCATTCCGAGTATATTTTCTCTTGATGCCAGCCTTGCTCTCGTTTATCATTGCTAATCTTAAGTTAAATTAAAAACACTAAGGATTGATTAATGAAAGGATACTACTTCATAACAGATTCCGAGCTAAGCGAGGCTGGGAGTATCAGCGATGTTCAAAACGCTCTTGATGCCGGTGCGCAAATGGTTCAGTATCGCAATAAAACCGGACCGGATGTTAAGATGTATGAAGAAGCTTCTGTTCTTACTAAGATGTGCAAACACATTCCCTTTGTCATCAATGACCGGGTTGATATCGCGCTGGCGGTCGATGCCGACGGTGTACATATCGGGCAGAATGATTTGCCGATTGAAGTTGTTCGCAAGTTGATTGGCCTGGGCAAGTTGATTGGAGTCACTGTTCATAATGCTCAGGAGGCAATAGAAGCGGAATTAAAAGATGCGGATTATGTTGCAGTCGCGCCTATATATTCTTCAGTCACAAAAGCCAGCACAATAGAACCCGTTGGGCTTGAACTAATCAAGGAAATAAAAAAAGCCTGCACGATTCCGGTAATCGCAATCGGGGGAATTAATCTGGATAACGCACCGGAAGTAATTGAGTCTGGAGCTGACATGATCTGCGCGATTTCCGCTGTTTTAAATGCTGATGATATTAAATCTGAGATGGAAAAGTT
>JAGGVT010000049.1 GCA_021157815.1 bacterium
GATGAAATAGGCGTCAAAACTATAACTGAACGCGGAGGACGGGTTTTCCCTAAAAGTGAAAAGGCGCAGGATATTGTCGATGCGCTTGTTAAATGGTGCAGGAAATCAGGTGTGGAGATTCATACTGATTCACCTGTGGCAAATCTAATATTCGATGAGGATAAAATAAGCGGCGTGAAAGTGTCGGGTGGACAAAACTACAACGCTGATTGTGTGATTCTGGCTACCGGCGGGATGTCGTACCCGTTAACCGGATCAACTGGTGACGGCTACCAACTTGCTGAATCCGCCGGACACAAAATCACGCAAATCCTGCCATCTTTGGTACCGTTGGAAACATCCGGCAATGTCGCGCGACGGCTTGAGGGTTTAAGCCTTCGGAATGTGCGAGTAACTCTTTTTGCGGACGGGAAAAAGCAATCAGATGAATTTGGCGATATGTGCTTCACAGACACAGGAGTTACAGGCCCTATCATTCTCAAATTGTCGCGTAAGGCTGTTCAACTGTTGAGCCGGAATCAGGAACTTGAAATATCATTAGACCTCAAACCCGCTCTTGACATGAAGAAGCTGGATGCCAGATTAGTTCGCGAGATTCAAGCGCATCCCAAACGGCAATATAAATCACTGCTTCCGAAATTACTTCCCCCAAAGCTAATTCCAGTTTGTATTGAACAAACCGGAATCTTCAAGGACAAGCCATCGCACCAAATTAAATCCGATGAGCGAAAGAAACTAAGAAACTGGTTGAAGAATTTTCGCATGAAAGTGACAGGGCATCGCGGATTCGAAGAAGCGATAATAACATCCGGCGGCGTGAACCTAAAGGAAATCGACCCCGCGTCAATGCAGTCGAAACTGGTTAAAGGGCTGTATATAGTCGGCGAACTACTCAATTTGGATGCCGACACCGGCGGATATAACCTGCAAGCTGCGTTTTCCACGGGGTGGGTAGCGGGGTTTTTAAAATAGGGACAGTTACCTGTTTTATGTCGCCGATAAACACTGGCAACTGCATTTGCCTTAACCATGCGGATTATAAAATAGGTAACTGTCCCTATTTTTACCCTCGGAGGGGTTGCCATCAAGATCGGATTCAGAAACAAATACAGGCAAAGTGTTATATGTGGATGCAAATGAAGAATCAGGATTGGATCCTGTCTGCGGGATAATTGCGTTGTTCCCTGACGAACATCCGAAAAGAAACAGTATTACAAAAAGCGTGATAAAGACGTTGAGACGAGACATAACTTCACCTCAAGCAGATGTTTTCGAAAAAAGCAGTGGAATAAGTATAGCATATAATAGCGGATAAGATAAATGAGGAGAGATACCTGTTTTACAGTTTACCGGTTTTTGTATTTGACCGTGCACCCACGTTCTCTCAGGACGCGTATATCAACTAATCGTGCTTTGGAGCAAAGAGGATTATGGGATAATTCTATTCGGCAATGTTCCTTAATATTTTTGTTTTCAATGAGTGGTGAAATATCTTCGATCTTATTTTTAAATAATTGAATAGAAATTAAATGTTTTAATTTTGTAAGAGGTAATAAGTCACTGACATCATTGAAATCCAGCCTAAGTTCTTGAAGGCTCTCCATGTTTTCAACAATTGAGATATCCGTTATACCTGCATTTCTAATACATAAATACTTCAGTTTGTTTAATTTCCCCAACTCGGATAATCCACATACTTCTTTTGTTATATTTCTTTTTAGTTCATTCCACATCATATCGTAAATGAAGCATTCAAGATTATGAAGCTCACCAACTGGTGAAATATCGCTAATGGGGTTACCTGTAATTACCAAACGTTTCAGGTTTTTATTATTTCTCAGGGCTTCCAGGCTGTTGACATTATTATCATACAAACGCAATTGTTCCAGTTTTTCTAGTAAAGACAGTGGGGTAATATCAGAAACCTTATTGCTTGACAGATTAAGTTCAATTAAGTTAGTGAGATTGGAAAGAGGTTCAATATTCTCAATCTCATTACAAGTTAAATTTAGCTTATTGAGTTTATTCAGATTTCGTAACGCGCTTATGTCCTTAAGATGACATCCTCCAATCTCCAAATCAACAATTTCAGAACATCTTTTTATAGGTGATAAATCATCAATGATATAACCACTGATTAATAATGAGTTGATGGATTTATAATCGTCTTCCGTTAGCTCACCTGCTTTATTCTTAAGTCTTTTACGAACAAGAATTTCTAATAGCTTATCCGATGGTATATATGTCGTGCTTGGATCATATGCAACGCTGGCTCTCCTGATTATTTCCGGCAGTATATTTGATGACGAATTCAGATTAAGAGTCAATCCCTCCAGCTTGACCATCTTAAGATTTGGCAAATCTTTTAAAGGAGATATATCATGGACTTTTGTATTTGAAATATCAAGTTTTTCAAGGCTCTTGAATTCAGACAATACATCTATGTTTTCAATAGTGCTGCAGTTTAAATAGAGTCCAACTATTTCTGTCGAATCCTGCAGGAAATCCAAGCTGGTAATTTTGCTGGAGGGAATAGAAAGTAGTTTAAGATTCTTAAGTTCTGATAACGGTGAGAAATCCTTTATATGTTCAGTCGAGAGGTAAACTGAGTACAGGTTTGTCATTTTTGCAATAGGTGAAATATCACTGATTCCACAATCTTGTAGGGAAAGCGAAGTAAGATGGTTCAGGTCGGAAATCGGCTCAAGGCTACCTATATCATATCCATACAGACCAAATGATTTAAGATACCTGCATTTTTTTAATAGCTCAACGTCACTGGATTCCACTTTGTTATTATCTTTGTATCTATTGGAGATATGTAAGTTTTCAATCTCATCTAAATCCTGTTCTGTTAGCTCACCGCCTGTTTTATCGTAATATTCTTTAATTTTATCTTCAATACTTAATTGTTTTGTGGATTGACCACAACCTGAATATATTGAAACGGAAAAGATAAGGCAAAGTGTAGAAACCCAAAGAGCTATATATATTATCTGTTTAAACATTTGTATTTTCCAATTCCCTATATCTCCTCGACCATTGAATACTCGAAGCGTTTGAAGATTGCATAACAAATAGCGAATATTATTATCGTTATGGGTACAAGCGCGAATGCTATTAACGTAAGATTGCCTATTTCCGCACTGCCTAAGAAACTGTATCTGTATGCGGGTATCAGCCATGCAAAGGGGTTAATAAAATAGATTGTCAGCATTGCGGATTTACCAGCAAGCGCGGATGATATTCTTGCTAGTGAATATATTACAGGGGATGCGAAGAAGAGGACTGTTAGAATCCAGTTGAGAATCTGCTCCGTGTCGCGGTAGAAGACATCGAGGAGGGATACAATAAACGATATCGCGACAGTAAGAAATAACTGCGCAATAAGAAGCGGGATTAGGAGTCCTATTGTAATGTTCGGCTGGTAGCGTAGAATCACCATTAGAATAAATACTAATCCAACGCCTATTATAAGGTTTATAAACTCGCTGAGTGTTGTCGCTATAGGCAGGATTTCACGGGGAAAATATGCTTTTTTGATTAAATCGGCGTTGAGGATAAAAAGCGGCGCGCTTTTCCCGACTGTCGAGCTGAACGCCATCCATGGCCACATCCCCGCGATTAGGAATAAGCCGTAGTTTGGAATGTCCTTGCGAAAATCCGGCGCCAGAAGTGTGAAGATAACGTAATACAATCCAAGCATGAACGCCGGATGGAGGAACGACCAGAGGAATCCGAGCGCGGAGCCTTTGTATTTAACCTTCAAATCGCGAACGACCATCACCGCAATCAGTTCGCGGTATTTGAAAAGGCTTGTTAGATGAGCGAACATCGCGATTCTACCTTTTGGGTTCCACGCCGACAGTTTCATCGAAGCCGGGATATTTTATAAGCTGTTTAACAGCGATTTCCTTGAAAAATTTCTTGATATTAAGCATTCGGTTTATCTCGGACGCAATCGCCTCCGCTGAATGGAAAGCTATTCGCAGGTTACCGCCATTAATCCCGCTTGATTTAATAAGCCGCGCGTTCACATGTTGAGCGACAAACTCGGATGGTGTTACGGATTTTAGTTTCTCCGCATCGCTCTTGAACGGATCATTTGCGTTTTGGGGCAGGACAAGTTCGACATACGCAGGCTCACTGTCAGGAACCGCGATTTCATCAAGCAGTCCGATAAGTTCTTTCTGCACGTCATCCCGATTTACTTTGTCTCCCGATGATGAAACGATTCGTTCAACCGGATATTTTCCGCGTACCGTGATTCTGGTTTTCAAACCGTACGGGTCATCGATATCAGGCGGCATGACATCGACACGAACCACATGCGGCGCATGAGGCGGATATTTAGTGTCCTTGCATATAAAATTCACACCGACCGGCAAATTACGAGGAGGCTCATCTTCCCAACCAAGAAAAAGTTTGAAATCCAGATGTGAATTTGAATAGTAGCCAAGCGGTTTGAATCTGCATTCACCACTTTTCAATTCCTCAAATCCTAGCAATCCGGGAGACTCATCGACAAAAATCCAGTCAACCGGATGGGCATCCCTTTCATCAATGTAAATCTCATTTACAATACCGGCGTTTGATTTAATAAGGTCAATTTTCTTCCCGCCGACTATTGTCGCGTTTTTGTTTGAACGCAGTTTGTCGAGCATGGCGTTCTTGAAACCAATCCAGCCTTGTTTGGGGCGGGTTAACCCGTGGCGGCGGCGCATGACAAGTTCAATTCCGCTTAAAGTGTCGATGCTGTCCATACCCAGCCCAAGCTGGTCGTTGCACATAAGCGTGTAGAGATTCACCATCTCCTCAGGCAGATTGAACCTTGAGATAAATCTCGCGAAACTTGTTTTTGATGCTTTCGCGACTGCCACATAAATCCACGGAAACAGTTGTGTAATAATGTGTAAAGAGCTGGCTTTTTTATATGGCGGGTTGAGCCCGGTTTTTATTTCTATCTCATGGACAATATCATGCAGATATGAAACCTTGTTGTGAAAGCGCAGTATTGAATTGCGTCGATTGGGGAATCTCTTTGACAGCTGGCGAAGGAATTCATCATCATTGCCCGGCTCATCGAGAGCGAATCCCGAACCAAGCAATCGGAAAGGATATTGCAGAAGTTCAAAATCATCGATGAACCCATACAGTTCGCCCGGACTTTCGCGCATCGAGTAGAAAGCCAAATCGCAACCGCTTGCGAGATCACATTCAAACGCGCCTTTCGGAGTTTCATGCACCTCGACTGGCGCGATATCAGGCCTGACAAGCATAACTGAAAATTCCTCACCCGCAAGTTCATTCGCCATGTGAATCGCGGCGAGGCTGTCGCCTATTACAACGCAGTCATGTTTTTTCATGGTATTAATATATCATATTTTGCCCCGGCGAGGAGACGCTGAGTTACGGTTTTCCCCGGCAAGGGTATGCCGGGTTACATCTCCACCTGTAAGGGGTTTCCGTGTTGGAGGATATATGTTTTTTTAAAGCCTTATCAAGAAATGAATTTATCCAAAAGGCCCAGCGCGGCTTTTTCAAGACGCTCTCGCTGGTCGAGTTTTTCAAGCCAACGGCTCGGAATGCCGGATATTCCATACTGTCCGCCAAATAAAGCGCCGACAACCGCTCCATTGGTGTCCGTATCGCCGCCAAGATTAACGACTGTAATCAGAGCATCCTCGAAATCGACGCAGTTTGCATACGCCCACATCGCGACTTTCAGCGTGTCGAGAACATAACCGGATTTTGACAGCTTATCCTGATCAGTGGATGCCGCTGATTCAACCGTGCTGATAACATCCTGCTCAGTTAAAGTTACAAGATAATCACTCAGATCATGATGGATATCCTGAACGATATCGCTTAGAAAGAGATTGAAAAACACGCATGATTCGGTTGATCGCGGGTCGAAATGAGTAATTTCGCCAACTGTACGCGTTTCGCTTACGATTTTATCCTTGTCATTCAGGCGTGCCAGCGCGGTTGGAGCGCACCGCATTAACGCACCGTTTCCTGCCAGCTGCTGCTTTGATTCATCCCACACCATTCTTGAAGCATCAAGCGGCTTCATTCCCTGCTTGATGAACCACAAAACCCGGCTTGTTGTAAAACCGATTCCCCTGCCGCCTTTTTCATACCAGTCCACAAAACGCTGAGCTATGTCATCAGGATTGCAGTCCGAATGCTCAACATAGGATTCAGCGACATCCAGAATCATCTGCGTATCATCGGTCCAAAAAGGTGAATGGTCGGCGTCCTCAATGAAATCCGTAATTTTGCCATACTGCTTTTTAATCTCATCATGGCTTAATCGTTCAACGGGCGCGCCAAGAGTATCTCCAATCGCTGCGCCAAGAATACATCCGAGGTATTTTTCTCTTAAAGTATCTTTGTCCATGTTCACTGATTGCCACTCTCTCGATTTTTTCCAATATTTTTAATGTTGGACTTTACATTATACGCCAATCAGGATAAGTTTATCCATTGTGAGATGGTTGTAAAAGTATATTGCCATTGGAATCCGCAACAAAGGGGACAGTCCACACCAGGCTTCAAACATGACGCTATTAACAAACAGCATTCAGAATGACAGTGTTTATCGCGTTTACTGTTGTGGTTGGGACAGTCCCCTTTTTTGCTCAATGTTCCAGTCTCACCTTAATCAAACATCCGATGAACAAAGGTGTGAATTGATGTGGTTTTAATCAACTGGGAAGACAATCTGAATCAAACCCAGCTTGACGCTGTCAGCAATACGGATGGCGCCCTTCTTGTCATTGCCGGTGCGGGTTCCGGCAAGACTCGCGTTTTGACATATCGAGTCGCGTACCTTATTCACGAGAAAAACGTTTCGCCTGAATCAATCATGGCTATCACTTTCACAAATAAAGCCGCCAATGAAATGAAGGAGCGAATAATCGATCTTGTCGGAAAGCGCCGTTACCATCCGTGGGTTGGAACATTCCACAGGACATGCGCGAATATCCTTCGCAATTACGGCGCGTCCGCCGGTCTGCTTGATTCATTCACGATATTTGATGATTCCGAGCAGCTTGTTGTTTTAAAACGCGTGTTTAAAAAACTTGACACTGTTCCTGAGCCGTTCAAGCCACGTTATTATCTCCATATGATAAGCGGCGCAAAATCGCACTTAAAGCCTCCTGAGCAACTTGAGGAGGAAGCGAAAACCACATTCGAAAAAAAGGTCGCAAATGTTTATCATCACTATCAGGAATCCCTTCGCGAGCAAAACGCGTACGATTTCGATGACCTGATTTCTGAAACCTGCATGCTTCTGCAGAACCACAAACCAACCAGAGATATTCTGCGGAATCAATATAAATACATTCTTGTTGATGAGTTTCAGGATATCAATCCCTCTCAGTATGCATTTATCAAGCTAATGGCAAATCCTGAAACGCGCAATATCTTCGCTGTCGGTGATGATGACCAGTCGATTTACGGCTGGCGGTATGCTGATCCGAAATTCATGGATAATTTCCAGGAGGAGTTTGCTCCGGTAACTATAATTAAACTTGAGGAGAATTACAGGTCAACCGCTCCCATCCTGCGAGTTGCAAATGAAGTAATAAAGAACAAGTCCTGGGGCATAACGAAAAAACTGCACACCAGGAAGAGAAGCGGTTTGATGCCGTCTTTTTATATGGCGGGGGATGAAAACAAAGAAGCCAGATACATCGCGCGACAGATAAACAAGCATCTCGATGATGGTGGAAATTACAGCGACATCGCCATCCTATACAGAATGAACGCTCAATCCAGAAGTTTCGAGGAATATTTCAGCATGAACGGCATTCCATTCAGGATTATTGGAGGATTGAGGTTCTATCAACGAATGGAGATAAAAGACATCCTCTCATATTTCCGCGTGCTTGCAAACCATCACGACAGATCATCGCTTGACAGGGCGATAAACACACCTAAGCGGGGAATCGGCGACAAGTCAAAAGACAGGATATTCAATTTCATGTCACAGAATAGGCTTGGGCTTTTTGATTTACCGACAAATGAGGACATTCTCCTCTCTATGGGGCTTCAAAACGCGATAGTTAATCGACTTATACCGTTTCTTGAGCTGATGCATGAATTTCGCGACAAATCAAAAAAACTGAAACACGTTGACCTTCTAAGCTGGATAATCAAACGCACTAAATATGAAGAGCTGCTTGAAATTGAAGACACAATTGAGGCGCGTGCGAGAATTGACAACTTAAACGAGCTTCGCGGCGCTTTTCTCTCATTCCAGGATAACTTTCCCGATCGGAGCCTTTCTGAATTTCTCGAACATGTCGCGCTTGTTTCCGACATTGATTCATACGAGAAAACAGATGATTCTGTCACGATGATGACTCTCCACACAGCGAAGGGACTTGAATTCGACACGGTTTTTCTGCCAGGTCTGGAGGAGAAATTCCTGCCTCATTCAAGGTCGCAGGATACGCCTGATGAACTTGATGAGGAACGTCGATTGTTTTATGTGGGGGTTACACGCGCGAAAAATGTATTAAGAATTACAAGCGCTAAAAGGCGCTTATTTAGAGGCGTTTATATTAATCATACAGTATCGCGATTCCTTACTGAAATGCCGCTCGATATTATCAACGGGCTTGACATGACTATCACGCAACATGGCAAGGATGACGAAGACACTAATCATTTCCCAAATTTTAAACGTGAAAGCAAAGCAAAACAAAAGAGCTTTTTGGATTTCGATGATGACATTGAGCCAATGCCGTCAGATGAGGAGGTAATTGTCACACGGGACGAATCGAAACAGCAAAAGCACGGCAAACAAAGAAAACCCCAGTTGGCAAGCCAATACAAGGTGGGAAATAAAATCAGCCATCCCAAATTCGGACAGGGTGAAATTGTCAGGATAAATCCCGTAGGCGGGGATGATAATTTCCTTACGATTCAATTTGACGATAAAACCGGAAAGAAGGTTTTTTCTGAACAAAAAGCGCCTATTGAGAAACTGGATTAATCCGAGCCGCAATATTTACCTTCGCCTTTTAACACACCGATGTATTTTTCCGCCATCAACGCGGCGATTGTGCCGTTTCCACAGGAAATGCCAATCTGCCTGAAAGGATACGCCCGGACATCCCCTGTAGCGTAAACACCCGGAACGCCTGTACTCATGTTCTCATCTACAATTAAATAACCGCCCTCATCTTTTTCAATTTCATCTATCTTCACAAAGTCAGCGTTCGGAGTGGAGCCGACATAAACGAAGATTCCATCAGCCTGAATTCTGGAGCGCTCTTTGGTTTTGACATTTTCTATTTCAATTTCCTGGAGAGTTGGTTCGCCATAAAGTTTGACAACAATCGAATCCCACTGGATTTTGATTTTCGGATTTCCAAATGCTTCCTTCTGGAGAATAGGTGTCGCCCGGAGTTCATCACGGCGATGAATCACCACGACCTCACTTGCGAATCGTGTGAGGAACATAGCCTCCTCGATTGCCGCGTTTCCGCCTCCGACAACAGCAACTCGCTTTCCGTTGAAAAAAGCGCCGTCGCATACAGCGCAATAGCTTAGCCCTCGCCCCCGCCAACTATCGGAACCCTCGATTGGCAGCGGACGTGGAGTCGAGCCGCTTCCGATAATCACAGCGTGGCCTTTATAAACACCATTGTCCGTTTTTACAATTTTTATGCAGGCATCATCAGGGTCAACGCTTAGTTCTTCTACTGTTTCATAAAGAATATTCTCATCCGCGACATAACGCCTTACATGCTTTTCGAACTGCATCGCGAGTTCCGACCCGACTATGCCATCCGGGAATCCAAGATAATTGTCAACTCTGTTTGTAACATGAAGCACGCCGCCCAATAACCCCTTGTCAATTAGAAGGACGCTCATATTAGCGCGGCCGGCGTACATTGCCGCGGTTATTCCGCTTGGGCCTGCGCCGCAGATAATTAAGTCGAATATTTTTTCAGTGTTTTCACTCATTCATATTTCCCCTTGAAAATGTAATTTTCAAACGCAGTATTATAGCAGTTTGAGACATCTATGGAAGACAAATTGAATAGCAGAGGGTTCAATAGCGTGTCGGAGAAGGTTGTTTTTAAATCTCATCCCCCCCTTAATCCCCCCGCGAGCGGGGGGAAATGTTTTTTGCATATGCAAACGATATACCCGGTCTATACACTTGCGAAGGGAAAAAACAGCATTCTCCCTCCCCGCTCGCGGGGATGGCTGGGGTGGGGGGATGACTTGTTTGCGATACATTTCCCGACAGGCTCTTAAACCCCTTGTCCTGTCTCGATAAATTCACGCACGATTGCGTTGAAATCAGATTTGGCTTTCGATGCCTCATCTAAAACTTCCCTGTGAGTAATTTTCCCATCGCTTTCGGAATTATAAACGTTGGTCACCAGTGAAAGTCCGACAACGTTGATCCCTGATTCTCCGGCATACAAAGCCTCGTATGCCGTGCTCATTCCAACAACATCCGCGCCGAGTGAAAGAAGAAATTCAACTTCAGCCCGTGTTTCATAGGCGGGGCCGGGCATGTAGGCGTATATGCCATTTTTCGCTGAACCGCAAATCGACTTAACTGAATTGTGGAGATTATCACTTAACGTTGTGTTAAAAGGCCCTTCGGCAGGCTTAGGAGAAGCATCCAAAGAATCGGGTACAGATGGCAGAATCAACAAGTCGCGCAATACAACAAAGTCGCCAACATGGAATTGAGGATTTAATCCACCCGCCGAGCTTGTCAGAATGATGGTTTTTACTTTCGATTCCTTTGCGATTCTCACTGGCAGGACACTGTCGATGGGTGAGAATCCCTGGTATGGGTGAATGCGCTTTTTGAAAAAAAGAAGAATCCTGCCATCTTGTAATTCATAGTATCGACCGCCATCCTCACTGGAAAAAACCGAATCGGCGTTTGGCGGCAAAAATTGAAGATACGGCACAAATCCACATTCAGCCATCATGCTTTTATCGATAGCATATCCTGAGCCAGCAATGAGTGCAATATCAGCGGTTGGGAATTCGTGTGAGTTAATGGATTTCATGCTGGTATTATAATTCCGAAATCTGATTATTGCCATAATGTGTTAGTAAGTTAGCAGGTTAGTAAGTTAGCAAGTTAGCAGGTTAGTAAGTTAGCAGGTTAGTAAGTTAGCAGGTTAGTAAGTTAGCAAGTTAGCAGGTTTGTAAGTTGGCAGGTTTGTCTATGTTTAGAAGCATTCGCCGGGAGATTCGGCATCCTTGCCGGAAAGCCGGGTGCATCAGCACCCAGTCGGTATAAGCAAATCTCTTAAAAATACTCGGGTGGCACGTTACTCCACCCCTGTTAATAATAATATACAAACTCAGAACATGCCTTTCAACAAGCTCAAGGCATGCCGATAAAATAATATGAAAAACAGGTGTTTACATGATTTTAGCCAGTTGGTATAATAATCAGCTCGAAATATTGTGTTTCGACATGGGCGCGTGGCTCAGTTGGTTAGAGCGCTACCTTGACACGGTAGAGGTCGGAAGTTCGATTCTTCTCGTGCCCATATTTGTTTGTATTTATTATTTCACTTAACATGCCGGGAGGCGGTTTATCAAGTACAGAATGCAACCAGACACAAGCTCACTTCAAAAAGGTGAGAATGGATATCCCGAAGGGGGTTTCTTTGCGAGGTCCTAGACGAAGTTATCGCGGTGCTCCAAGACGCGTTGACCTTACAAGAATCAATCACAGGATAAGGGTACCGGAAGTCAGGCTGATTGATGAAGAAGGAAATGCACTTGGTATTGTCCCTACAAAAGATGCATTGCAGCGTGCTCAGGATAAAGGACTGGATCTTGTGGAAGTAGCTGCCAAGGCAAAGCCACCCGTATGCAAAATTATCGATTACGGTAAATACAAGTACGAGAAGAAGCAACGGGAAAAAGCGGCAAAGAAGAAATCTGCAAAGAGTACGGTAAAGGAACTAAAATTCAGGCCAAAGATTGGAAAACATGATATTAATGTTCGTGTCAAGCATGCGAGAAAGTTCCTTTTAAAAAACTACAAAGTCAGGTTGATTGTACGGTTCAGAGGCAGAGAGCATTCACATCCGAACATTGCAATTGAGCTTCTGAACGGAGTATTCAAAAAGCTTGAGGATTTGGCAGACGTTGAAGTTTACCCGAAAAAGGAAGGGGCAATTATGCTGATGTATGTTGTTCCCAACCAGACAAAGTTAAACGCCTATAATAAGGCGCATGCTTCGGATAAAGACTCCTTGAAACCGTCTGATGAAGAGGATATCGACGATACGGATGACATAGGTCTGGAGGATATCGACAATGATGATATCGAAGAGGCCGAAAATGAATTCGAGGATGGGGAAAAAGAAGAAGAAGAAGAACTAGATAGTGATGATTAAATTTGATCTTTTTTAGTGAGGATTATAAAAGTGCCAAAGATGAAAACACACAGAGGTGCGGCGAAAAGATACAAGGTTACCGGAAGCGGGAAACTTGTTCGACGCAAAATCAATCGCGGACACCTTCTGACAAAGAAAACGTCGAAGCGCAAGCGCCGGCTTGGAATGGCACCTGAAGTTTCAGGGGCTCTTCAGGACAGAATCGAGGAATCACTGGGATTAAGGATAAAATCATCCGCCCGTCAGCGCAACGCTCGAGAGAAAGCGGCATTCGCCGCGAAGAAGACTGATGGTTAGTTTGTTGGAGCACCATGCTGAATCAGGGTGTTATTTCATCATCATGATGATTTTTAGATTTTAGTTTCAGGAGTGAAAGATGGTTCGAGTAAAAGGCGGTCTTGGAACCAAAAAGACCCATAAGAAATATCTCAAGATGGCAAAAGGCTATCGTGGAGCTCGCAGGAATCGTTATCGTTCCGCCCGTGAGGCTGTTAATCACGCGCTGCAATATGCATACCGAGACAGGCGCGACATGAAAAGCGATATGCGCCGCCTGTGGATAGTTCGCATAAACGCCGCTGTTCGCCAGCATAACATGAGCTACAGCGTATTCATGAACGGTCTGAAAAAAGCGGATGTGCAGTTGGACAGAAAAGTCCTCGCTCATCTCGCTGCTCTGGAACCTGATGTTTTCGAAACAATAGTTGCGAAATCAAAAGAAGCGCTGGCTTAATTCCGGAGGAAACCGCGTGGGGTTTACCGTTTGAAAGACAATTATCATGGTTCGGCAAGTGAATCACTTTCGAATCACTTTTCCATCCCTGTAAGACAACACTTGGAATTTTGTTTTACACGGATGGTTTTTTTAAGCTTGCCATAACCGGTGGAATCAATAGAACTGGAGTCAACCATGGATGAAATACTGGAAAAAATCGCTCAAAGGCTTGAAGCAGTGAAGAAAGCGCCAACCCCGGACGAGCTGGAGCAGCTGAGGATTGAAATTCTCGGCCGCAAGGGTTACTTCGCGCAGTTAGGACCTTTCATGGGAAAGCTGTCGCCTGAGGACCGCCCGAAGTACGGAAAACAAATCAATAAACTTAAAACCTCAGCGCAGGATGCCTTTGATTCTAAGAAGCTGGAATTTGAAAAGGGCACATCAAAAACCAGGTTCGATATCACACTGCCAGGACGAGCGCATCAGATTGGCAAAATTCACCCTCTTACAATCGTTGAAAAACGCATGATGGAGATTTTCGTCCACATGGGATTCGAGGTTGTTACCGGTCCTGTTCTCGCGCCTGAAATCGAGGAGGATTACTACAATTTCGAGATGTTGAATCTTCATAAGGACCATCCGGCGCGCGATACACAGGATTCGTTCTATCTGGATGAGGGCAACCATACGCTTCTTAGAACACAGACAAGCCCCGTCCAGATTCGCTATATGCAGCAAAACGAACTTCCGGTTCAGATTGTCGCGCCGGGGCGGTGTTTTCGGCGCGACATGGTTACGGCCCGCCACAGCCCGATGTTTCATCAGGTGGAGGGGCTTCTCATCGATAAGGGTATCAATTTCACGCACCTGAAAGGCGTTCTGGAGGTTTTCGCGCGTGAGTTATTCGGGCAGGATCGCAAGGTCAGATTCAGGCCCGACTATTTCCCGTTCACCGAGCCGAGCGCTGAAGTCGCGATAGACTGCACGGTATGCGGCGGCAAAGGCTGCCGTACCTGTTCGAACACAGGTTGGATTGAAATACTCGGATGCGGAATGGTTCATCCGCAGGTTATCAAAAACGGCGGATTCGACCCGGAAGAGGTCAGCGGATTCGCGTTCGGAATCGGGATAGACAGAACCGCGATGTTGTTATACCGGATTGGAGATATCCGGTTGTTTACTGAAAATGACAAACGTTTCCTGGATCAATTTTAGCTGGCAATACCCCGGTGAAGGGACACCGGGTTACATAAATATACATTTAATTCAGAAATACCAAGGACACAAACATGCGTATCTCATACGACTGGTTAAAGGAATTCATCAACCACGATCTCGATTACGGCGAGCTTATGCGCACACTCACGATGATTGGGCTTGAGTCTGACGCCGCTGATAAAATGGAATGTGAATTCGATTCTGTTATCGTGGCGAAAATAACCAAAATCGATAAAACGGAAGGCGGGAATATAATAACGTTCGATACGGGACAGGGAGATTTAAAACAGGTTTTTTGCACCGCGCCGAATGTTGAGGTGGGCATGCTCGCACCGTACGCCGCACCCGGCACGACTATCAAAGGCATCAAGGTAGAGCAGAAAAAGTTTGGCGATTTTGTTTCTAACGGCGTTTTATGTTCATCCGAAGAGCTCGGCATTGGACGGGATTCCACTGGTTTGCTGCCGCTTTGCGATCCGCTCAAAGTTGGAGATGACCTGAAGGAATACCTCTTTGGTGATTTGCCTATTGAAATCGAGTTGGTATCAAATCGAGGCGACCAGTATTCGTTCTTGGGAATCGCGCGTGAACTCGCTGTGCATCTGGGACTTCCAATTCAGGAGATTGAATATTCCGAAGCGTCTGAAACAATCGAGGGCAAAGGCGATAGCATGGCTATTGAAATCCCTGCTCTCGATTTATGCCCGCTTTACACATTCAGGATGTTCAACGATGCCATCGTTTGCGATTCACCGCCACAGATTCTGCGGAAACTCATCGCGCTTGGATTGAAGCCGATTAACAATATCGTTGACATTACAAATATCGTTCTGTATGAATTAGGCCAGCCGCTTCATCCGTTTGACCGCACGCTTCTGAAAGGCAATTCCGTTATTGTCCGGCGCGCTAAACCGAAAGAGAAATTCACAACTCTGGATGATGTCGAGCGCAAGCTTGATAAGAATGATCTTCTGATTGCGGATGAGAGCGGAGGAATCGCGCTCGGCGGCGTCATGGGCGGATTGCTTAGTGAAATCAACTGGAAAACAAGAACTGTTCTCCTTGAAAGCGCGCTGTTCGAGAAAGTCGGAATCAGAAGGACATCACGGCGCCACGCGCTTCGTTCCGACGCATCAGTACGGTTCGAACGCGGTGTTGACCCGGACATGGTTATGAAAGCCAGTGCTCGGGTTGCATGGTATGTTGAGAAATTAAATATTGGAACTCCCTCCCCTACTCTCGTTTACACGGGGCAGATGGAATATCCAAAAAACAAATTCACAATTCGAGTACCCAGAATTGAACAGTGCCTTGGATATAAAATCCCCTATGATGACATGAACCGGATTCTCACCGGGCTTGGTTTTGATGTAAACGAAATCGAGACGGATAAATGGGAATTGACTGTGCCGAAGTTCCGCTCCGATGTTGTAATCGAGGAGGATGTGGCGGAAGAGGTAGCGCGCCATCATGGATACAATGCAATTGAGGGTACGCTGCCGAGAATTCAGATGGGTCGCGACCTTCTGCACGAGTATGACAGCTTGAAGATGTCTGTTCGTTATCTCCTTGCAGGTTGGGGATTGTATGAAGTCATCTCTTTCGCGCTTGGCAACAGGAACGAGCTCGGTCGGACTCATTTTCTCAGGCCCGGTGTGAAGAGAGTTGACATTAATAATCCTCTTACTGAGGAACACGCCTGCCTTCGAACCAATATTGAGGAAACAATGCTGGATGTGCTGGCATCGAACTATAAAAAACGCACGGGACTAAGAGACATTTTCGAAATCGGGCGCGGATACTGGCGCACTGATGAAGGTTTCGCTGAGAAAGATGAGCTTTGCATTATCCTTTCAGTTGAGGGCATCGGCAAATCGGTGAAAAATTCCGAAGAGGATTTGTTTTTACAATTGAAAGGACTTGTTATCGAACTGCTCAAGCATCTGAAAATCACGAATTACAAACTCGCCCACGATGACAACCCCGGTGAGTTCGCTGATGTTGCTGGCGATGCCTTCATGGCGATTACCACTGATAACACTAAATGGGGTTATGTCAGGCTGGTTCCGAATGATGAACTGGATCGCAGGGATGCGCAGCTAATCGCTGTCAGCGCGACTCTTGACTGGGAGACTCTTCTTGCGTTGCATCAGGAATCGAAAGGAGCGATTACTCTTGATCCGCTTCCAAGATTCCCGGCATCCAAACGCGATCTCGCGCTCAGTGTGCCCGATGATGTGAAATATGAGGACATTGAAAAAACGATCCTGGAAAGCGGAGGGGAAATTCTTGTTGATCTGAATTTGTTTGATATTTATCGCGGGAAGCAGGTAGAGAAGGGACATATTTCGATTGCGGTCAATCTCACGTTTCAGGATAGAGAACGAACGCTGACTGATGAAATTGTCGATGAGCGAATCAGTTCGATTTTGAAAGCGCTTGAGAAGAGCCTTGGCGTACGCCTGAGGGATAAATAAAAGTGGCATATTTCTGGGGAGCCATATACTTTCTTATAACTCACCTGCTGATTTGCGCATGGGTTAAATACGACGCTAAAACCAGAATGATAAACTCTGAGAGGTGGTATCGCTTCTGCCTGTTTGTTCCGGTTATCGGTGTTGTGTTTTACGGCATCACGAAACAGGCACGCAAACTCTGGACGTTAATATTCACATTCTGGATTTTCACACCTGCCGTTTATTTCGGAATTAAGTATCTTGTGGCATTTATAAATTCCAAATAATTCTCCCCCTGGGAGCGCCGGAATCTTGACGGCGCATAAAGGCGTTCACGCCTTTTGCGTTGGCGTTTAAGCGCCAATGCGCCGGCAAGATTCCAGCGCTCCCAAGGGGAGAATCCTATAAATATTTTTACGTATTTCAGATGTATCCCTTTTGCAATCGCTTTAAATTACTTAAACTAATCCGTTAATGATTGGCAGATTAAAAACAATTAAACAAATCATCCTTATTCCGTTGATTGCAGCAGCGATTATCGTTTTGTACGCATCACTTGTTGCTGCGCAGGAACCGGACGATTCAGCTGTCAACGAACATCTGCCTGTAATCGACAGAACTTTTTTCATCGAAGGGGATAAATTCACATTCAAGGAAACCGAGGATGGAATTATATCGATATGGGAGGGAAATGTACGAGCGTATTCCGAACAGATTGAGCTCACAACAAAATATCTCGAACTCGATTTAACACAGGACGACCAAATAAGGTCATTGCGAGCCACGCCGGAAGTAACAATCGAACTTGTCGAGGATGCCGCGCAGGCCGTTATCAGGGGAAAGGAATTCAATTATAACTTCGAAACCAACACAGGCAAGGTTATCGATTCGATAATCGAGTTGAAAGCAAATCCGGAGGCTTTCGATTTCCCGATTGATACTGAATACACGATATATATCCTCGCTGATTACACCACCATTAATAACGGTGATTTAATCGCTGAGTATCCCAAGGTTCTGCTTAACTCGCTTGATAATCCGGAAGTAATGATACGAGGGAAAAAATTGTCCATTTCCGCGGTCGGCGACAGGCGTTATCTTAAAATTAAAAATCTCGCGGTGTACGTTTTCGGTATTCGCGTTTTATACTGCCCGTGGACATATAGAAGATCCCTGACACACAAAGTCAAATCAGGATTCACATTGGAACTGCCCGGACTTGGCTTTGACAAAGACGGCTTTGAAATCGATCAGAGATTTTATTATGCCTTTGGCAAAGGGGCACTGGAACATAATTACATTCTGTTTCGAATGGACCTTTTTACAAATGACAGGTGGTATCCTGAAACCGGATTTGGATACGACGGCAAACATCATTCATGGGATCTTTTATACGGACATGAGCATAAAAAGGACGTTGATTTCAACAAGGTGCGAGTGTCTCTCAACCCCGATTTCAACTGGCGATTTCATCGCGTTGATATTTTCAATCGATTCATGTTCAGCGGTGGATTCGACTACGGCTTCATCGAGGAACCGCAAAGGCAGGTTGATAGAAACAGGCTTGGCTTCCATTTTGATCTGAAAAGAAAACCAATTCCACTGGGCAATCCTAAAACAACCCTTAACCTGGGCATGAAATACAGGAAGGCGTATTATTCCGGTGATGACCAATATGTGGTTTGCACTCGAAGCGCTGGTTTCAAGCACGTTGAAAAAGGGAGATTCAGTTTCGCGACAACATATCACCATCGTGAGGACAAAGGCGCGAGTCCGTTCCTTTACGATGTTGAGGAAATTCTCGATGAGATAAGTTTCAGGTCCCGTATTCGCCTGGCAGATAGATGGGGAACCGGATTCGATGGCCGTTACGATATCGAGAAAGATCATTTCAGGAATTTGGAACTGCTGCTGTCACACTCATTTGAATCGTTCCAGATGTCGATTGTATGGGATTTCGCTGACGGCGCTGTTGGAGTGGAATTCGGTCTGCCCGGAGCGTTGTAGAAACAATCCTCAAATTTGTGGTACGGGCATTCTGGGGCTGTTGAAAAAGCCCATTATATCCCAGACCGTAGGGGCAACTCTCCGTGGTTGCCCTCTATTTATGCCAATATTTAGGGTAGGCACAGAGACCTACCCCCTACATTCAGCCCTTTTTCAACAGCCCCAGGATGTCTGCACCACAACAACATCCTGTTAAAATCACCTGCAATACAAATTATTCATCATCAAGTAAAAACAACACATGAAAGTCATCCTCGACTTCCCTGTGCTCATCCAGCCTGTTTTTTATTTCATCCTGCAAATTCAGCCACTGCTCAGAATCGTAACTCAGCCAGTGTTTCAGCACGCTGACAGTGTGCGCTCTCATA
Source organism: bacterium (assembly GCA_021157815.1). GTDB lineage: Bacteria > JAJVIF01 > JAJVIF01 > JAGGVT01 > JAGGVT01 > JAGGVT01. Next base: position 19,175 of record JAGGVT010000049.1, read on the forward strand.
ACCCAATCATCGTTTTCAAGCCCGATTACTACCTCATCAAATAGAACCTTCGATGGGAAGAACTCAGGGATTTTCGCCAGCACTCGTAGAAGCGACAATCGAGTCCTGCGATTAATCTTGTTGCCTTTTAAATCACGATATATCTTTAAGCGGAACCTGTCAGCGTTTTTTGCTATTATGGATATGATTCCCTCCCTAACTGTAAAATATTCATGGTCGAGAAGGGAAACAAACTCAGGATATAAGTCATCAGCATCAAGTTTTAATAGCGTGTTTGCGGCTGCAAGTATTATTCTCTCAGGCTTGTCATGTGAAAGAAACGTCCTGATTATCTGATTGCCCGCTTTCGAATCGAGAGCGGTTAGAGTGCTCATCGCTGACCCGCGAAGGACATCATCATCAAGCAACGAAACAATTTTCTCATCCAGTTCTGCTAATTTCACTTTGGCGATTTGCGAAAGCGCATTTCGTTTTCTCGCATTGTCCTCATCATCAAGATTCTTCTCAAGCATGGCTCGAATTTCATCAGGATAATTTTCATACAGTGCAGGCAGAATGACATCATAGGCTCGCGAGGCAAGACCATAGTTGTCATCGAACTTCTCATCTATTTTTGGAATTACATCTTTCCCAAATGCGATTAGCCTTTCGCGCGCCACAGGCACAATCACGCTGTTATCGCCAACCTGCCATCGAGTCGCAATTTCCCAAAGTTCATCGAAAACCTCATCAGTCAGTTTACCCTTGTAATGGCAAATTTCAGGAATATCGATTTTTGAATCGTCGCCAGTTAAAATTGCTTTTGCCGCTTCCTTGATTTCATCTGCCTCGGGGATGAAATCCAATCCGGCGCCGAAAACATTCTGTGTCCAGAGCCTGTTGTCATGCGCCTTACCGATATAGTAATCCCTGCCGCCTGTATCAATGAAAATTCCGATTGAGCCGGTATCACGCGCCCACCTGCCGCCTCCCATCGTGTTGGCGGTTGGGTTGGCGCCGTAGATATCGTTTCCGTCACGGTCAAAAAACAGTCCGACTGAATTTGTTAATCCTGAGCCGTTGCATGATGTCGAGCCTAAATATCTGTCATTGCCGCCTCTGTCCATCATTACACTCGCAGCGAAATCGTGTGAGCCGCCCTGGCCAAGGCCTGAATTCATCGTATATGAATCATTTCCCGCGTTGTCTATAATTCCCCCGACCGCGAGATGAATTCCGCTTCCCTGGCCGTATTGAGTCATTTCGTAATGGTCGTTTCCAGCCTTGTCGAGCAGGAATCCGCCGGAGTACCAGTATCCAACGCCCTGATTGTAGATGTCTCCGAGATAATAATCGTTTCCGTTGTCATCGATAAGAAAAGCGATTCCACCAGCGTAATCGATTCCGCATGAACCGATTGAAAAACCCTGGCTGAAACTCTGGTAGCGGTCGTTGAAAAGCGGAGCGTGGAGATAAACTCCACCGGCATGGTATGTGTCGTTTCCGCGCGATCCGTGGCACAATCCTACTCCCCACTGGCGGGAAAAACCCTGCGCCATCAACCATGCATCATAACTGTCGTTTTGAATCAGGTTTTTATCAACCTCATCCTCTTCGGTATTTGCAGGGCTGACACCAGTATCAACGAACATAGGCGCGCGGTCGAGCAATACTCCGATTCCATATCCCGCAGCGCCCTGAGAGTAAATCCCGGATGAGTATTCATCCGAGCCGCCATCATCCATGAATGATGCTATCCCACACGCTGTCGCGCCGATTGAAAAATGTCCGCCCTTTACAATGTCATTCCCCTGTCCAAAGTCATAAAAAGCGGCGACTCCCATCACAGACGCTCCAAGCGTTACGTTGACATCCTCGCAGAAATACCTGTCATCGCCTTCGATATCGAGAAAGAAACCAAGCCTGTTATTATCGTCAGTTCCCAAAGCGCAGCCAATTCTGCAGTTGTTGTATGTGTCGTTGCCGCCCGGGTCAATCAGAATTGCGTACTCGCCAGAATAGGTGTCGTCGTCCATTGTCCCGATTGCCATCCTGCCCCATGGCGTTTTGTAAATCTGAGGCTTATCGTAAGGAAAATCTGTTCCCCTCAAAATTTGCAGAAAATAAACCGGGTTGGGCAGCGAAATATACGCCAGCATCATTTCGTTTAAATCCACTTTTGTCGCCAGCTCATCGATATATTCATCCGGTTTGTCCTCAAGAAGTTTATCTATTCTTTCCTTCTCATCGACACCGTACGGCGGTTTAAAAACATCGTGCCATGTAATCATTTTTGGAAGAGCGTGCCTGAGAATCGTGATTTCATCCGAGGACAGAGCGCTAAATGCTTTTTTAACATGCCTGTTGGAATTTGAAAACGCGTTCAGGATATAATGGAAATTTTCTGATGGGCACGGGTCCATGCGCGCCCACGGGGGGATAATCAACCTGTTAAAATTATTTATATCAAAAAGCAATTTATCCTGACTGGGCAGTTTGGCTGTATCGATTCCCGGATGCACCATCGCGCAAGCGAGAACATCCGGTACAACAAAAACATCATGCCCCTGAAGAATCTCGATTGACCTGGAAAAGCCATCCATGTAGGGAGCGATATGAAGCGGGTTTTTCATCATGTCGAGAATAATCGGGAATGCCAGATGCGCCTTGGTGTAGTCCTTTCGGAATGACATGTCATGGCGATTCATGTTCATCGCGCTTAACGCCCTGTCAAGCGCCATTAATTCGGCATCTGAATAGGTCTGCTGAATTTGCGAATCCATGCTGAATCGTGTGAAGCAGGAATCGAGTTCAATCTGAGGTGGAATCGGTTTCTCCTCAGTCGCAACGGCAATGTTGTCCTGGCATGACAGCAGGATTACCAGTAATGATGATAAAACACAAAACTGTAGAATCACTTTATTTATTTTCACGTTTAGTTCCTTGAATCAGATGATTATTTCTGCATTGCCGATGATTCAGCCCTGACTCTCCGCACCATCCGCCTTGAGAGAAATCCCTTTATGACAAAAGAAATAAGATAGCTGAAACCGGCAATGAGAATTATTGTCGCTCCAGCAGGCAGGTTGGGACCGTACGAAACAGCAAGCCCTAAAATGGTAAACACCATTCCAAGTAAGGATGCAAGAACCATCATTTTAATAAGTCGTTTTGAATAGTGGCCGGCTATCGCGGCAGGCAGTGTCAAAAGCGCGATTACAAGTATCAACCCGACAACCTGAATGAGAATCACGACAGTTATCGCAATTATGCAAAGCAGCAGAATGTAAATATAGGTAACGTTAACTCCCTGCAGACTGGCGTACTCCTCATCAAAACAAACGGCTGTGAATTGCTTGTAATAGCGCATAACAACAGCGAGGATTCCCACATTCAACACAGCTATTGTTAGAATATTCGATTTTGTAACCATCAGGATATTTCCGAAAAGGTAACTCATAAGATCCACGTTGTACCCCGGAGTTCTCGAAATAAAAATCACGCCAATAGCCATGCCTATCGCCCAGATTGCGCCAATGACTGTATCCTCGTGCTGGTGAACCCGTATGCTTACAATCCCGATTATTATTGCCGCCAGGAGCGCAGCGACAATCGCCCCGTGAATCGGTTCAGCTCCCATGAAATACGCGACTCCCATTCCGCCAAGAACAGCATGTGCGATTCCACCGCTGATATAGCCGATTTTCTTTACTACAACGTATGTCCCGACTACACCGCAGGCAAAGCTTGCCAGAACGCCAGTAAGCAATGCATTCTGCAAAAAAGGCTGGCTCAATAATGCCCTGATAAATTCACTCAAGAAATTAACTCCTAAAGGCCGCACTTGTGCCGAATCATTTCGACCTGTGTCTGGTATGTTTCATTAATGACTTCGCCGGTTATCTCGGATGTCGGATGGCATACGAGACGTCGATTCACGCACGCGACACGGTTGACGTACGACGAGATAAATCCAAGGTCGTGTGTAACAAGAATAATAGTGGTTGTCAAATTAAGTTCCTTCAGCAGATGATATATATCCTCTTCATTGCGGCTGTCCACACTGGCGGTTGGCTCATCCAGAATTAAAAGTTTCGCTGATGATGCCATCGCCCGTGCAATTAAAACCCTTTGGCGCTGTCCTCCCGACAACTCACTGATGTGACGATTTTTCAATCCATGGATTCCAACCTGTCGCAGGGCATTTTCAGCGACTTCCCTATCTTTCACGCTGTACTTGAAAAAACCTGATGCCTGCCCGAGACGTCCCATTAATACCACATCAAGCACAGTCGCTGGGAAAGTCATGTCAAAACTTGTGTGCTGAGGAACATAACCGACAACGTTTCGTGATTGGTGCGGTGGTTTGCCAAAAACAGTTACTGTTCCGCCTTCCGGTTTGAGCAGTCCCAGTATGAGTTTCAATAAAGTCGTTTTGCCACTGCCATTGGGACCAATAACACCCATAAAATCGCGCTTATGAATATCAAGATTGATACCCTCAAGAGCTAAATTTCCGTCATAGGAAAAATACACATTTTCAAATTTGACAGCTGTCTCATTCTGTGTCATTTGATTTCACCGGCAAATAGATTCGCAACCTTCCTCAAATTATTAATGTAATCCTCATCAAGAGGATCAATCGCTATAACCTTACCATTAAATTGGCTGGCAATTGCTTTCGCGCTTTTTTGGGAAAACTGCGCCTGTGTGAATATAACTTTAATGTTTTGTTTTTTTGCGTAATCGATAATGTCTGAGAGTTCTTTCGCACCCGGCTCTTTGCCCTCTATTTCTATCGGAATCTGCTCAAGGTTAAATTCATCAGCGAAATATCCCCACGATGGATGAAACACCATGAACTTTCTCGATTTAAGTTCCGACAGTGTATTTTTAATTTCCAGACTCAGATTATCCAAATCCTCAATGAAACCTGTTAAACCGTCATCAAACTCATCACGCTGAGCTGGTGCTATTTCAATCAAAGCATCGCAGATAGTCCGCGCCTGATATTTCACCAGCGATGGGCTTAGCCAGATATGAGGGTCTTTGTTTCCCTCATGCGCGCCTGAATCCTTATCATGGCCATGCCTTGAGATTTCCCTCAGTTCAATATCCTTTCGCGTATCAACGACCTGCATATCCGGATTCGCATTTGCGATGCGGTTTAACCATACATTCTCAAACGGTACGCCGATGCGAAAATAAACAACCGCATCATTTAGCTTTGCCATCTGGCGTGGTGTGGGTTCATACGTTGCGGGACTCTGTCCCGGTCCCACAAGAACCTGCACATCGAAACACTCACCTGCAATTCGCTCCACGAAATATTTCATTGGGAGTATGCTGACAAAAACGCATGGTTTTTGAGTATCGTTATTTGAAACATACTTGTGGCTGTTGCTTTGTTTCGAGGAACACGAAACTGAAACAAGCAGTAGAATTATCATTAGAAGATATCTAATATGATTATTGAGTAACATGGCAATAATATTATCTGAATTCTGAGGGAATACAAGTACAGTTAGAAAGTTAGTAGGTTAGCAAGTTAGCAGGTTAGCAAGTTAGCAGGTTAGCAAGTTAGCAAGTTAGCAAGTTAGTAGGTTAGTCGCTACTGAAAAACCTTCTTTTGAGTATGAGAAAAATGTTTTCCCCTGGGAGCGCTGGTCTCTGACCGGCACCTGTGCAGGCTAACCTGAAATGAGATAAAGGAATTATCTCGGACTTGGTTGATAAACTCAA
>JAGGVT010000102.1 GCA_021157815.1 bacterium
AATTAGCCTCCAGATTATTCCAGAGTTCTGCTGACACCCCAAGCACATTCTCAAAAAGCAAAGCCGTCTCAGGCAAAATTCGAGCTTCAGCATTGATAATCTGGCTGATATGTTTGAGCGACAATCCACATCGCATTGCGAAATTCGTCTTTGAAATCCCCCGGGATTCAAGCGTCTCCTCAAGGATTTCACCAGGTGGGATAACATAATCCGGTACGAAAGATTGTATGTTGTTGCTATCGATCATGATAATTCTCCACACTCAGGATTTCGATATCAGTAACTTGAATCAAATCAATTCCCCCATCGTCTTTACGAGGAATTGGGTCATGAGCAGGCTTAAAAATAATTCCCTTTCCACTTCCGTATTTCAGGCTAATTACAAATTCATCTCTTCTATCCGCAATTAATTCATGGCATCTTTCAGGAGGTTGATGTGGAACACAAGCCAGATTTGGTGCAGCTTTTAATGTTGTCATCCGCCTCATTACATAACGGGCATTTTCACCATACTTCTTTTCCAGCGCCGAACCCGACTCAAAAAGCTTCTTTAACTTTTTTGATTTGAACGAAATATTCACCTAACATAATTATAAAACATTATACCTAATAGGTAAAGCTTTTTAGTCACATTTTAATTTCTATAAATTGAAAATAGAAACGGAAAAGGCTATAAATAGCAGAGGGTTTAAGAGCGTGTCGGGAAAGTATGTTGATTCTTAAATATACTATTTTCCTGATAACTATCGGGTGCCGCCCACACATCACGTCTTTTTGTGATTTGTGGGTGAAATGCGTAACTTCGCTGCAAGCACCCATAAAGCCGAGACGGCTGTATGGGCGGCACCCAGCATTTTGAATCAAATTGACACCTTTCTCGACAGGCTCTTAAACCCTCTGCTATTTATACCAAATAAAAACCCGGATTTTCATCCGGGCTTATTTTCATCTATGAATATAATTTCTAATATGAATTCCTACAACAACGGATTCTCCGCCTTTGCCTTAAGGCAATGCCATCTGCGATCAACTTCATTCGTCAGTTCATTAAGAATCGCTTCGTTTTCCGGTTTAACCAGGTGACGGCTTCTGCCCATACTTCCGACCCAGTCCTTTACGCTGATTTTCTTTTTGCGCGCTTCGGGGTCGTAATTGATTGTCGTGATTCCGTGCTCGACTTCATAAAGCGGGAAGAAATTGCAATCGACCGCTTTCTGCATAAGTTCCTTCGCCTCATTAAACGGAACTCGCCAATTCAGTGTGCATGTTGATAACAACTTGCCGAAAACAAATCCATCGTTTTTAGCGTACCACTGTGCCTTCGCGGCTTTCTTTATAAGGTCAATCGGATTCGCTTCCGTCGCTGTGAAGACATAAGGAATATTGCAAGCTGAGAAAATCTGCGCGTTGTCTTTATGTCCAAACTGCTTTCCCACCTGCGCCGGGCCAACATGCGAGGTCGATGAGCTGAATCCCTTGGGAACCGCGAAACTCAGCTGGTTTCCGGTGTTCATATAACCCTCGTTATCGTATTCGAGAACAATCATGTTGTGATTTCGGATCGCGGCGCCAATTGTGGGCCCCTGTCCTATATCGTTGGAACCATCGCCGGCAACCATAACAAAGGTAAGATCAAGATTCGGGTCAAGTTCACCACGGCGCATTTTCTCGTGATAAGCCTCGACAACTCCGCTGAGTGTCGCTGCTCCATTCTGGAACAGATTGTGGATATATGTTGACCTGTGTGCTGACTGCGGATATCCAGTGCTTACAACCATCGCGCATCCAGTGGCAAACAGAACCACAACATGCCCCTCAATTCCCTTGAGGAACTGATTAAGTGTAGAGAAAATTCCGCAGCCCGGACATGCGCCGTGACCCGGCATAATCCTGTTCGGCATCTCGGTGAGTTTTCTCAGGTTGACACCTTTAACATCAAGAGTGCCATCCTCCTTCTGCTCAACTTTAATAATTCCCGGTTTCAAATCTTCTTCTTTCAGAGGTTCAACCGCTGGCTCAATCTTATATTCCAGATCACCCGGTTCCGCGCCTATATAATCATAAGGCACATCGACAGTCTTTTTCTGCGTTGAGCTCAACGCGAGCTCAACAATCTCTTTGCACTCGTCAAGTGAAAGGTCTTTTCCGCCAATGCCGTAAACGCGGCTCTGGACAAGCGGACGGTTTTCATTTTCGAAAATCGCGCTTTTTATCTCGGTTGTCATATTGCCGCCCATGAAATTGAATGAATCCTGGCGGTCGGTTACAACAAGCGATTTTATATTCTTGAAAGTTTCGCGGATTTCATTAACAGGCCAGGGGCGAAGAACTTTTGGGATTACAACTCCGACTTTCTTCCCTTCCTCACGAGCCTTTTTCGCCGCGAATATCATTGTCTCGGATGGGCTTCCCATCACCCAGACAGCAGCTTCGACATCGCTGAAATCCTCAGGATACGTTTTCAGAAAATCATATTTTCGACCTGACATCTCAGCGAATTCCTTGAAAACCTCGGGAACGCGATGATAGGCGTTATCGAACGCCATCGACATCTGCTTTTTATTGTTGATCAAATCCGGCTCGTTCATGTAAGGCCCGATTGTCGCCGGATGTTCCGGATCAAGCGCATGAATTGGGGTTTTAACATCGCCAATCCAGCTTCGGACATCATCTACATTCGAGAAGTAATAGACTCGACGTTTCTGATGCGATGTGAAGAAACCATCAAAAGAAACGATTACAGGCAGACGGACATCCTCAAGTTCACCCAGTTTGAAAGCAATGATATTGAAGTCATATACTTCCTGCGGGCCTTCCGCAATGAGGATAAGCCATCCGGTGTTCAGTGTGAACATCAAATCTGAATGGTCGCATTTTATACTCAAGGGTCCTGAAACTGAACGGTTAACAAGATTCAGAACCATCGGATATCGAGTTCCAGATTGCACGGGAAGCTGTTCGAGTGAATAGAGAAGCCCATTCGCGCTGGTTGTGTTAGCGACACGAGCCGCGCCGACAGTCGCACCGTAACAGATACCCGCAGCACCGTGTTCGCCATCGCCGGGTATCATTTGAACATCATGTTCCCCAGCGGCTTTGAAAGCGTCGAGTGTTTCTGCGACCTGAGTTGATGGTGTAATCGGGTAATATCCCATGATGTGGGGATTTACATGTTTAAGCGCCAGAGCAGCCATCTCATTACCGCTTTCAAGATAAACAGTCTGTTCGCATTTTCCTTTTGTTTTTGTTAAAGCCATATTTTTTACCTTCCCGGGGAATAAATTCATTTGAAAAAATTCCCTCTCGAATTATTAAGAGAAACTAGAAAGTTTTTGCCCTCCTGATTTTATCAACATCAAAATCCGCTTCTTTTTCTTTCGTAAGAGCATCCACGGGGCAAACCGAAACGCATTTCAAACAGCCCTTGCAGTATTGATAATCAATACCGCGATTCATCATGCCCTCTTTACCATTTTTATCAACACCTTTCTCAAAAGTGAAGCATAAGTCAGGGCAGGCTGTTTCGCATATGCCGCAGTGTGTGCATTTATCCTCGTGCCAGACAGGAATCCATCCCGCACGTGAGCCGGAGACATCACGGTCAATTGTGTTGCCGGGATTCAAAATCGCGCCGCCCAATGGGGCGTTCATATAACCGATTTTCTGTGTAACTTTTGCGATGGGAATTTCATCCATGCCTTCCGGCCAGTCGAAATGCTCGTACTGCATTTCATTCATGGCTCGTTCGAATGCCTTGATATTCGCCTGCACTATTTTGTCGCCGAATTTGCCAAGCCCTTTGGTAATCGCCTTTCTAACAGCATCAGGTTCAATGAAATTGCTGACCTTGGTAATCGCTCCCATCATCACCGTGTTGATTTTGACTTTTTCCTCGATAACTATCTTATCGCAGTCGAGAACATAGATGTGCCCGCCGGGCAGGTCGAAGAATTCCTTTGCTTCAGCCGGTGTCATCGTGCTGTTGACAATGACAATGCCATCCTTGATCAGTCCTGATGTAACAGGAAGAATATCCCGGAGAATCGTGTGGAAGATAACGAGGATATGCGGATTAACAACAGGCCCGCCGATTGCTATTTCCTCATCGCCAGGTCCCAGCCGCACAAATGCCTTAAGCGGTGTTCCTGTTTTCTCACTGCCGTAGCTGGAGAACGTGGTGCCATTTAGGTCCATGTGAATAACCGCCGCCTCAGCCAGCATTTTGCCTGCGAGGTTCGCTCCCATGCCTCCAATGGCTTCCATACGAATCTCGAAATATCCGTTTTCGTTTTTAATAGGTAGTGCGCTCATTTATAATTACCACAACCTTGCATTAAAAAATGACAAAAATAAAACGGCTCGGTTACCCAAACCACAGCTGGAATGATTGAAAATATATCATCCACAGAAAATATAATTCTGTCTCAGCGAGACATATTATAACGCCGCAAGCGTTTTTGTATATAGGAACTTTTAGAAATATTTTGTAATTATTAGCAGAGGTATTGAAAATGGCATGAGATGGCTAATTTGTTGGATTATCGTTGGGGCGCTGCTTGGAAGCTGTCTCAGAACCAACTAAAACGATAAAAAGTCCAGCATCGTGTTCAATTTGAGTCCGTTTTTGCCATAAATTTCGGTAAAATCTGACGGCATGTTTTTTAAGAAAAGTCGGTGTCAGAGCCCTTGAGTGTCCTAATGTAGGGTGTCGGACTCTTTCATATTAATTGCACAATGATGCTGTGGGGTATGAACAGGTCGGTAGACGGACTTTACAATATACGGCATTTGAAATTAACTTGGGATATAGGTGTCAGACCCCTTGACAATACCCTTATCAAGGGGTCTGACACCGGTAAAAATGCTCATTTTTTAACAGCTCTCCTGCCCAATAAAAAAGCGCCCCCGAACGAGGCGCCTGTGTTTAATTTTCGTTGCCAATTTTACTAATTTGTCCGGTTGAAATAAATGTGCGGAGCGTTGGGACCGTCCATCTCTTCCCAAATCGCATATGCTGTGCCTGTATTCGAATCGAACGCCAGATGCACATGCTCATCATTATGTTCGTTGAACGGGTCATCTTTGTTGATCCAGTAATCCGGTTCGAATTGTGTCCAGCCATATTCAGCGTCATATAATTCGAATGTAATTTGTCCCGGTCCAAAAGCGAATGTTGTGTATGCCACCCACAAATCACCTGTAGTCTGGTCAAACTCGATGTCAGGATAAACCTGATTGCCCTCGCGGTCATGATTAAGGATAATTGGCGGATTGGGGAATTCAGGCGGATACCCGACTCCGGTCAACATACCGATTTCCTGCGGCTCGATTTCACCCGGGATTCCGGTCGCGGCGTATGCGATATACGCATTATTATTATGGTCAACCGCGATATGCGCACCCTCGGGATATAATTCGCCAAACAGGTTTACTCGAACAGATTCAGTATGATTAAGCGTATCGCCCCAGACCATCGAATAGTAGATTGTTCCAAGGTCACGCGAGCAGTGAACCTCATGCAGGTTGCCGTTGTAATCGCAAACTGAATCGATATGCGCCTTGTCCAGACCAGTGCCTAAAATTGCACCGGCGCAGTTTGGAACAGTGGTGAATTCTATTGTTGCTGTCGGATTTGTGGTTATATCAGAGATTTTCCACAGCATGATATCATCCGTAGCCTCACCTGATGTTGCCCTATCAAGATCAATTGCTGCGATGAAACAGATATCCGGATCAGTCGGATGCGCAGAGACATCAAGACTCTGAACACCCTCGCGGTCGTCTGTGTAGAGGTAACTTCCGATACAACGCTGGAGATACATGACAGGCTCAAAATCCAGCCCGCCGCTTGCGTTCGGTTTGCAGATTGTCAAGCGCATGACACCATCAGGATAATTCGCGCAGTTGTCCCAGAATCCCGCGATAATCACAACAACCCAGCCGTTTGAAAGCGTGTCAAGTGAGATTAAATCCATATTGTTGACCCAGCAGTTGGCGGGATAATCAAAACTCTGCGGCGTGTTGAATGTTACACCGCCGTCGTTTGATCGCTGAATCCAGTAGTTTTCATAACCGCCAATAGAGCCGTAATAGCAGACATAAACATTTTCGCCATGAACAGCAACATTATTCTCCATTTCCTTACGATCTACAGATGCCCAGTCGAGATTTCCGGGCGTTACACGAACTGCCGGATTGCGCCACGGATTGTTACCAACCATAATCGGATTAACGATAAGTTCCTGAGTGCAGATTTTTGTAGCTGCCGGTGTGCCGTTGTCGGTTACACGCATCGCAATTGTTAACGTAAACGGGT
>JAGGVT010000161.1 GCA_021157815.1 bacterium
CTATTTCTATTTATAACACCATGCTTTAGCTTGGTGCTTCCTAAAACTTACTAACCTGCTAACTTACTAACCTACTAACCTACTAACCTACTAACCTGCTAACTTACTAACCTGCTAACCTGCTAACCTGCTAACTTACTAACCTGCTAACCTGCTAACTTGCTAACCTGCTAACTTGCTAACCTGCTAACTTACCCCCCTAAATCCTCTGCTTTACCCGCTCTTCCCACAACAAACGCTGGATTTTTTTCAGCACGGTTGTCAAAAACTCATCCCTGCCGACGCCTGAATTTTCAATATCCAAATCATCAGGTTCATAAAATATCCGACCCTTTGCCTGCAGCCATGCACGATTATCATCACTAACCATCCTGAAACTGAAACGGTTCGCGCCGCTTCTTATTATCTCATCAAGTGTGGTTGTAATTTTTTTCGCTCTGTATTCAAGCGATTCAGCATCGTGTCCGGCAATTGTAAAAATCAACTCATTGCCGAACTCGATATCAACCAGATTGACTCCATCCTCTTCACGCGCTTTAATCCCGCTGCAAAGCCAGGAGCGAATTACTGAATCTGGAACGTCATATCCCATTTCACGCAATATCTTCTTCTGCGAGTCAATTCGATCATGAGCGTACGGGTGAACCAGAAAGTAATTCTGGAAAAGATGCGGATTGCGTTTTTCCTCCTCCTTCATGAAACTGAAAAACTGAAGCATACCGATTGGATCATAACCGGCGCGCATCATCAGATGCAAACCGTACTGGTCCGCATCCTCCTCAGCTTTACGGCCATACGCCTCAGCATGAGCCTGCGCGAACATTTTACCAGCCAATGCCGCCGCTGGTTCCCTTGACACTACCGCCAGAGCAATTCCGCCTATCATCCACGGAAGCGACTCGCTTGCAATTTTCTTCGAATGTTTATGAAGCACGTGCGTAAGCTCATGCCCTACAACTCCCGCCAGCTGATCATCAGTTTTGGTCAGTTCAACAAGTCCGCGAAAGAAATACATATGGCCATCAGACATGGCAAACGCGTTGACCATGTCGTCATCCAGAACCTTGAATCTAAAATCCGCTATCTCATTCTCCTCATCGGAAAGAACATCCAGAATCCGCGCCGACACTCTTTCGAGCTTATCGTTTATTTCAGCATCCTCGCATAACCCGAAATGCTCCTCTATTTCACGAACTGCCTTTGAGACTTTTTCCTCTTTGGATGCGGTCGATTCATCAACCGGAGTCTTCTTCTCATCAGGCGCAGCTTGAACCTGCACGCAAAGCGCAAACGCAATCAGGATAAAAACAAATATGCCTGTCGAGCATGATTTCATCGCAATCTCACATTCCGTGGCGAAGCGGATTCGCATCCCCGCCGTTAATCAGGATTTTCACATCCTTCCGCGCGACAAGGCTGACATCACTGCCGCCGGTCACAACAAACAGATGATTTTCAGAAACCTTACTGCCCCTTTTGTAACTCTTGCCGATTGTCAAATCAATCACCACGTAATCACCCACTCCGCGAAGTTCAGCTTTGCCATCGACAAGAATAAACACCATCCCGGATTCAATCGGGAATTCCTCATTCTTCCTGAGCTGGATTTCACCGAGGCGGGATACGGCTTGAAGGTATGAAAGCGATACAAGAGGATCATCCGTTTCACCCGGCCCCGCGAATAGAGGCATGACAAATACAACTGCGAGAATAATCACAATCACGGCGGTTAGTGGATATTTCCAGTTTGTTTTCATTTTCACCAATTGACTCTCCATACTGAGTTTAATCATAATTAATAATCATAACACTCCAAGCTAATTTGTACCGGGTACGAATTAAATACATCAATCCAAAACATCCACCCTAACCCTCGCCCGACCTTTCTTCGTTACAGCACCAATTTCAACCAGACGAAAACGCGGAAATCCCCTCAGCGATATCACACTGCCCTCGTTTATTTCCCTTGAGCCTTTATTAATAAACCTGTAATCAACCATCGCGCCGCCATTTGCAATCAACCCCTTCAGTTTTCCCCGCGACGGCTTAAACGCAATCGAGCAGATTGAATCCAGCCTGACCGATGCTGTCGTTCCGCTTATTTCCGGCTGCGATTTTCTAACTGCGTCCGATGGCAAATCGACATCGTGAACCAATTCAGCATCGCTGAATTCAATATCGCTGGCACTCTTGTCAATCGCAGCAAACCACGAATCATCACCCTGCATGATATCGCCTATCAATTCAGCATTTATCCCCTGATTATAAAACGCATTCAATACACTTTTTCGATTGTGATATACAATACGGCTTTGAGGCTTGAATTCAACTATCTCGATTCTGAACATCGACCGCTTTATTTTACGAGTTGAACCAACAACCCGCTTTCTAAAAGCATTTTCAATTCCGCCCCATTCATCAACGTTTAAATCAGTATCAAGCGCAACATGTCTGATAAGGCTTATCTCCCACGGGAAAAGAAAATCGCTCAGGAGTGCTTTTCCCTTTAAGCCATCAATCCGGCTTTTTATCCTGCTGATAAACGCCGCATCCTCTGGAAATAAACTCTCTCTCAACTTTCTCGTTCCTTTTTCTGTTTCCTTTTCTCCAGCGACGCTTTCAACGCATCCATCCATTCACGGATAACCCTCTCTTCGCCCCATGGCCTGGGTTTGTAATACTTGCGGCCTTTCATTTCCTCTGGCATGTATGTTTCCTCGACATACCCAAGCGGGAAATTATGCGGATACTGATACCCCTTCGAAAAACCGTATTCATCTTTCATTTGTTTGACCGGAGCGTTTCTCAGATGAAGCGGAATCGGCGGATTCACACCCTCGCGAACATCCTTGCGCGCGGCGTTAATCGCATTATAGCTGGCGTTCGATTTAGGGCTGACTGAGACATAAATAACCGCCTGCGCCAGAGGCAAAGCAGCTTCCGGCATTCCGACAAACTCGACAGCTTCACGCGCGGCATTAGCGACAACTAACGCCATCGGATTCGCATTGCCGACATCCTCCGCAGCCTGAATTACAATTCTACGCGCGATAAATTTCGGGTCCTCTCCGGCTTCAAGCATACGTGCAAGATAATAAATCGCGGCGTCAGGATCAGACCCTCTCATGCTCTTTATAAACGCGCTGATTGTATCGTAATGATCATCCCCGCCCTCATCGTACTTCAAGGAACGAGTCATGAGCGCGTTTTGCGCATCCTCAAGCGATATTTCAACTGTTCCCTTATCCGATTTCTCACAATTCAAGGATGCCGCGACCTCAATCGAATTGATTACAAACCGGGCATCGCCACCCGCCGTGTCTATAAAAAACCGCCTGACACTGTCATCCAGATTGAGTTTGGTTCCATCCTTTTTCTGAATTTCAGCAATCGCGCGATCAAGGATTTTACCCATCTCCTCATCGTTCAACATCTCAAGGCGATACACTTTCAACCTGGACAGAAGCGGAGCATTGATTGAAAAGTACGGATTCTCCGTTGTCGCCCCGATGAGAATAATCACACCAGCTTCAACATGCGGCAGAAAAGCATCCTGCTGCGCCTTGTTGAAACGGTGAAGTTCATCGATGAAAAGAATCGTCCGACCCATCCCCATCTCAAGATTCGCTTTCGAAACTTTGATAATCTCCCTGACTTCCTTCACACCGCTGGTAACCGCGCTGAATTCGACCATCCTTGTTCCAGTCAGTTTCGCGATTATCCTCACAAGCGTGGTTTTGCCGCATCCCGGAGGCCCCCAGAGAATAAGAGAATAAACCTCCTTTGTTTCAATCATCCTGCGAATCACACCCCTGTCGCCAATCAGATGTTTCTGTCCGGCGAAATCATCCAGATTATCAGGGCGAATTTTCGCGGCGAGAGGTTCCGCGGCTTTTACAGTGTCACTTCGTTTTTCTTCAGGCACAGGATTATTTTCAAAAAGAGAACTCATAAATTCAGGATGAATTATAGCAGACAATATGGGTCTGTTGAAAAGGTCGATTTTACCCTAACCCGACCATGCCGTCCCGAATAAAATCAACAATTACCTATTTAGCCGCCTCTCCGGCATGCCTGATTTGCATTATAGAAAATTGTTAGCTGTGCACGGGATGGCATGACCGGGCTACGAATTACTGTCATCGTGCCTAACACCAAATTCTACAATGCCGCATAGGCATTCCCTATAAAATCCAATCGCGCTAAAAGTATTCCCTATAAATACGCATTGAAACGTGATAGAATACACTATATAGTAGTTAGCAAAACCGTAAAATATTAATCATTCCAATATAATTGAGGTTGGCTTATGATACGCATTATCTCAATTCTAATTCTTCTGGCAGGATTACTTGTGTTTTTGGGATGCTCCGCAAATGGTGCATCGCCAGTGCTGCCAGCCGATGATAATTCATCGAACTCGCAGAACGGATCGCTTCTTGGCATCTACACCATGACGTTCGATATCGAAAACATGAGCGTGTCAGTGGCGCCGAATCGCGAATCAGGTGCGCATTTCAATGTTACATCATACCTTCCCGCACCGGGGATTCATCTGAATTCCTTTGACCCGGGCACAATGACAGCGGATGTTGACGTGACCATCTCAAACACATTCGATCTGGATGGCCATGACCTTCGTCTCATTATTTTCACGGACGCAGTAGGGCATAAACTGGTAAATTTCGACAGCTGGACAGGCTTTTTCGATATCGCCGGCGGACTGCCAATCAACCCGTTTAAGGCGTATCGAACAAGTGACCCGAACAGAATGTTCCCGGGGAAATCGGATGATGTCCGGAATCTTCAGATTTATCTTCCCGGCGGAAATCCGAATGTAACGTTCGCGATTGAAGCGTCGTACCCATCAAACTGCGAGGAGCCGTACGAGATTAACAATTTTAACCAGGGCGTGCTTTATGACACGGTCGGCGCAATCGCGAATGTAACTGTGGATATATATGACTGGCAATCCGATGTATTTGGTGCTTTTTTGTACTGCCCTGCATTGACAGGCGGACCGATTGCTGTCCTTACACAGGTAAACGCAACCGAATGGGAGTATAATTTTGCGAACACAACGGGAGCGGCTGAGGGAAATTACACCGGCTACGTTTTCGCGGAATCCTCCGATGTAAGGCTCTACACAGAGGTTGTTATCGAGGTTACGCATCAGACATCCGGCGTTGACCCGGTAGGCGATCTGGTTGTGGTTGCGATAAACCGCGGTGATTCGGGAGTGGATGCCGAACAGATTTCTTCCGTCGATTTCGATTGGGAGGACTCAAACGGCGCAGTTGAGTACGCGTTCGAACGTGCGGATGGCTACACGGGAACCGGCTGGACAGTCGATGGCGTAACCAGACAAAGCGATTACAATTTCATCCCGACCGGATATGATCTCGATGACGATATCCGATTCAGGGTTATCGCTCGCGCGGTTGCCGGCGGAGACCCGCTGACAGATGCAGACCCGTCCGAAGAGGTTTTCATTCTCTTCATGAGCAACATGGGCGACATGGGCGGCAGTTATGAAAACAGCTGGACTTTCACCAGAAAAGATCCGACAGACGGAATCTATTTAACTCGATGGTATTGGAATGTCGATGAGTGGGGCGAGTGCGGAATCGGATTCTACGGCAATAACAGCATCGCAAAGGATACAAACACATGGGCTATCGCGTACACTCAATACGAAGTTCCCGATCTCGACGGCATGAGCGAAGCCTGGTTTGACGGCTACATCTCACCCGGCGCTAATTGGGACCCCGCGACGCTCGGATTCTGCATGGGTACGATTTCCGAAACTCCAACACCCGGACAAACCTGCCCGGATTTCGAGCCGGCGACTGAAATCCTCGGGCCGCAATATTTCGCATACAATAATCCGAACTGCGGTGGAATCAACGACCAGTTTGGTGAGACCAATCAGGATGCATGGCGGCTTACACCGGACTTCGATCCAGTTCACGTATGGCGTCATGTGGGATATTATCTAAATGACTTGCTTGATCCTGACAGGGATTATATCGCGCTCGGATATGCAAACGGCAACATACCGTTAACGCCGGGCACCACGTGAGGCCGTACAACCGGAGTAACCGATGCCTGGGCGTTTGTGGTTCACTAACACACCAGACATCAAGACCGGCAAGGCCTTGCCGGTCGAAAGTATAGAAAATTCAACAAGCCCCTGCGATAGTCAGGGGCTTTTTGCTGAGTTTGCGTTAGATTATGAGGGCGTATATCGCGTCATGAACTGCAATAACCAACGATATGGGCTGTCACCATGGCTGTCACCTAACCACCTAACCAAACCCCAACATCGCAATCAACCGACGTTTCATGATACACTAACCACAGTAAGCGCAGGACGATTTAAGCGGTTTGGCGGAACGGTATAATTGGATTCATCCATCTCAAAAGAACTGAAAGTCGGCGACCCTTTGCCGTACGATTTAATCCTCGCTAAAGGGCAAATGACCTTCCCCAAAGGAACGGCCATTACTCCTGACATTCTGCGGATTATCAATTCAGGAAACGTGGTGCAGGTAACTTTTGACACGCCTCTTGGTGAGAGGATTACCGATTCAGCGCCCAAAACGGTTGTCAAAACAGAACCTGTAACGCAGAGCGGGAAAAACCTTGCGAAGGCGTTAATTTTAAATCAGGCACGGGCTGCGATTATTTCACACACAGCAATTTCCGATGATCCTCTCGAACCTGTTTTAGCCGAATTGTCCGGCCTGTGGTCAGACCCATCCATGCAATTTCAAATGCCGTCGATTGTATCCGCTGTGAATCAGTGGGTTGAATCCCTGACGGATATGCAATATGTGCCTGCATCCGTGGGATGGCATCCGGTATCGGGGAATTTCATTCCGGCGCATATGGTGGATGTCGCACGGATGGCATCGGCAATCGGGGTTGAACTCGGATTTGAAACAGGCAAACTCAGCGATTTGGCATACGCCGGATTAATGCACGATATCGGCGAATTGTTCATCGAGCGCGAACTTCTAATGCGCAACGGCGATTTGAGCCAACCTGAAATCAACAAATTGAGACAGCATCCGAGGCAGTCGGTCGAATGGCTCAAGCGCGCGGGGCTTGAGAGCGAATCGGTACAGAGGCTTGTGCTGCGGCATCACGAGCGGTTTGACGGCAGCGGGTATCCATTCAATATCACGCAAAAAGTGCTTGGCGATGACGACTGCATTCTCGCGCTTTGCGATGTCTATTGCGCGATGATAGCCGCAAGGCCACACCGGCGGGCGTTTACTCGCAGGGGAGCGTTAAAGGCAATTCTCTCGCAGAAGGATTTGGGTTTTCCTGCCAAACTTGTTAATCAATTCGCATCAGTTCTCGGACTCTATCCCCCCGGTTCAGTTGTCAAACTTAAATCCGGCGATATCGCTGTTGCGCTGCAATCTTCAAAAAATAGTAAATGGCGCGCTCTATTGATAAACACTGAACCGGAAAGCGAATCGCACGAGGAGATTGATTTGAACAACCTGTCAGGGGATTATATAATCGGGGAGATTGCATGATTTGTTTTGGGATTGTTTAATTTTAGAGTCAAACCAAAACAGGATTGTATTGTGGTGCGGACATCCTGTCTGCATTTTGTTGTGGTTCGGATAACCTGTCTGTATCTTGAGATGTAAACTATGCAGGCAGAATGCCTGCACCACAAAGTTATTTTTGAAGTCTTGAGGTTTAATAAATGGATAGCCATTTCCTGATACAGCTTCCAATATGGATTATCGCGTTCGTGGTGGCGTCATCATTTCACGAATTCTCTCACGGGTGGATGGCGCATAAACTCGGTGATGACACCGCCCAGCGCATGGGACGGCTTACCCTTAATCCAATTGCCCACATCGACCCCGCCGGAATAATAATCCTGATTGTCCTGCTGGCATCATCGGGAGGGCGGTTCGGATTCGGATGGGCGAAACCTGTTCCGTTCAATCCAAACCAACTGTCCAGGCCGAAAAGAGATATCGGACTTGTCGCGCTCGCGGGACCTGTCAGTAACATAATACAGGCGATGGTTATCGCC
>JAGGVT010000173.1 GCA_021157815.1 bacterium
TCTTCCGGCGGATCGACATCGACAATATGAATCCCGTACGCATCCGTCCCGATATACGCGTACCCGTTCGACACTCGCACATTCGACTGGTGATGCAGTGTATATACAGAACCCTCAATATATGCGGTAAGCGGATTTGAAACATCGATTATTTTTAATTCCCCGCCATGATTCCAGTTGGCGACGAAAACGTAATCACGCTCACCGTCGATTCCATGCGCCTGTCCGAGAGTGTCCAGCGTTAATGCGACAAATGCCGTCTCCGGCGGATCGACATCGATGATATCAAGCCCGTCATCCCAGTTAGGCACGTACGCGTAACCGTCTTTCACAAATACATTCATACAGTTAGCCTGCGGGATTGAATTGACAATAAACGCAGATTCCGGTGTTGAGATATCGATGATATGCAGTTGGTCTCCCGAATGAAGCGGGTCATTTTCGGTAACGTACGCGTAATTCCCATCAATAAACGTTTCACGGTTAATCCCAAGACCGGTAACATGATGCACCGTTACTGGATCCAGAATTGTATATGTCCCCTCGTAATAAATGGCATCGCTGGATACAGTTGTTTTCGCCTGTACAAGATAATTAAAATCACCGGATATCCCATCATCGTTGTCGATCATGCAGCTGAAAACATACTGCCTGTATTCAGGGTTGTTGTAATTCGGTCCGATACGACTGTACGAAAGATTTTTCACACCATCGAATAGCGCGGGTATTTCAATTATTATTCTCGTCGCGTTCCTGCCGGGCCAGCTTAGAACTGTAACCTCAAGTTTTGATTGAGCGCCGATATCCGCGGATAAAGCCTCAATCCAGACACCATCAATTCCCGCCGGCTCCAAACAGTTATCGGTGATTGGTTCGGGCGGGTCGGGGAAGTTGGTTGAGACATCCACAATAAGCAGAAAAGTCAGCGGTCCAGCGAAACCGCCAATATCCATTACCCAGGTTTTGCTTTGCTCGGTTACGCCATCTGATGCCCACACCCGATTCGTTGTTTCCTTGAAATACGTAATAAACGGATTGATATTGCCGTCATAATACGGATGGTCAAAAATGTTCGTGTAGCCATCATGATTGAGAAGTACGGAGTTGTTAGCCGTAACCCCAAATCCGGTGTAATCCATACTCACACCCGGCTTTGCCGGCAGCACCGCGATAACTCTCGCGTCGTACGCGTCAATCCCGCTTCCGGGAAACGGATGCGTCAGCTTGATATCCGCGGTAAACGGCGGCCCAAAATCATACGACTCAATAGTTAACACATTATAGTAATTCGTAAGCGGAAGATGATAATGCGCACTTCTAGTCGAAGGCTCTATTGTAAATGTTTTATTGACGGGATCAATCACCGCATCATAAACGGCAAGCACATTGCGATTTTGAAACTCAGTACCAAAGGAAATCGGCACATTATCAATCACCGTCTCAACAGGCGATTCGCTTTTCGAACAGGCGGTTATTGTCGTGGCAAGCAAGATGCCAACAAACAGAGCTAATAGAATATTCGCATGTTTCATTTTTATTTATCTCCAATGTACTTGGATGCTTATAATCTATTCAGCAATACTACCATAGGTCGATTATTCGAAGTCCGCCGGTATTATCGGCAACATAAGCATAACCACTGGGGACGTAAACATCCAAGGCATAGCCTGGTAAGTTGATTGAATTAATAACGGATGCTACTTCAGGCGGGTCTATGTTGATTATCTGCAAGCCGTAATAACCATCAGAAATATAGGCATAATTACTTGAAACGTAAACACCTTGGGCAGAACCCGGTGTGTTGACAGTTTTCACAATATAAGCATCTTCAGGCGGGTCTATATCGATAATGTGTAACCCGGGATTCCATCCTGCTACATATGCATATCCACTGGAAACGTGAACATCCAAGGCAAAAATTGGTATGCTGATCGAATTAACAATATACGCAGATTCAGGTGGGTCAATATCGATTATGTGCATGCCGGAATCATAATCTACTACATACGCATAGCCACTCAAAACATAAACACCTACAGCACTGCCTGGTGTGTTGACCGAACTGATGATATACGCTGATTCAGGCGGTTCAATGTCAATAATCTGTAATCCAGAATCATTATCGGCAATATACGCATATCCGTTGGTTAGGAAAACATCCCGAGCAGAGCTCGGAGTATCGACTGTATTCACAATGTATGCTGATTCAGGCGGATCTATGTTGATAATCTGCAATCCAGCACTTGAACCAGCCACAAAGGCATAACTTCCAGCAACATAAACAGCAAATGTTTGTTCCGGTATGCTGACTTCTTTCACGATATATGCTGATTCAGGTGGATTTATATCTATTATTTGTAATCCGTAAAAGTAATTCGCCACATACGCATAACTACCGAAAACGTGGATATCTTCAGCAAACCCTGGAGTGTTGACTGAACTGGCGATAAACGCTGATTCAGGTGGGTCTATGTCAATTATCCGTAGTCCGGTGTCCCAAACTGCTACATGTGCGTATCCGTTGGAAATGTAAACACCTTGGGCTGAACCTAGTGTGTCGATTGTATTTACGATATACGCCAATTCAGGCGGTTCAATATCGATTATCTGTAAACCAGAATTATAATCAGCTACATACGCGTAACCGTCGGAAATACAAACACTCTTGGCAATGCCAGGCGTGTTGACAGTTTTCACAATAAATGCTGATTCCGGCGGGTCGATGTCAATGATCTGTAAACCACTATCCCTGTCCGCTACATATGCGTAACCATTGGAAATGAAAACATCAGAGGCTATGCCGGGTGTGTTAACTGTATTGACGATAAACGCTGATTCAAGCGGGTCAATGTCGATTATCTGTAAACCACTATCTCTATCCGCAACATACGCGTAACCGTTGGAAACGAAAACATCACAGGCATTGTCCGGCGTGATGACAGAATAAACAATATATGCGGATTCAGGTGGGTCAATATTTATTATCTGCAAACCACCGGAATCCGAAGCTGTAACATACGCATAACCACCGGTAACGTAAACACCATTATAAAAACCTGATGAATCGACATTATTTACAATAAACGCTGATTCAGGAGGGTCAATATCAATGATCTGTAAACCGGAATGTCCATCTGCAACATACGCGTATCCGCCGGAAACGAAAACATCCGTGGCACTGCCTGGAGTGTCGACCATATTAATCCAAATCGGATTTACAGGATCAGATACATCAAAGATATGCAGACCATAAGTATCTCCTGCAATATATGAATAACTCGCGTCAACGAAAACATCCTGTGGCGAGAAATTAAGCCATGGAGGTGTAATATCAACCAGGTTAAAAATAACATCAACGCTGGCAATGGATTCAATGAAAACATGATTCCCGACGTTTATATCCCATGCAGCGAGCAATAAATCATAATCATCGGGTTCGGCATGAAGATCATTTGATATGGTTCCGGTGAATATGTATTCGTGCGGATTTGGACCGGGTTCGGTGTAGAACAATTGAATTGCACCATCGAATAAATCAGGAGCTTCTACCTTGCACTTTATTTCGGAATGTCCCTGCCAGTCAAGCAGAGTCGCTGTTACAGTCGCGCTTCCGCCATCGGTGGTAAGGCCATCCGAGATTTCAATCTGCATCTGGACTGGCTCAAGAGCATTGTCTGTTACCGGTTGCGGTGGATTTGGATAATTAGTCGAGACATCCACAACAAACTTGAATTCAAATGAACCGCCGAATCCGTTTATATCCATCTGCCATCTTTTTGTTTCATCCACTGGATTAACTGATGACCACTGCCTGTATGACTGCTCTTTAAAATACGCAATAAACGGATTCGCATTCCCGGCAATACTTCCGCCAAGGGTATCATACATTTTGGTGTAGCCGTCCGGTTCCAATACAACCGAGTTGTTAGCATGGACATTGAAAATCGGATAATTGAAACTAACTCCCGCATTAGCAGGTAGGATAGCGATTACACGAGGGTCGAAGCCGTCTATACCGCTTCCGGGAAATGGATGAACGAGCTTAATATCCGCCCAGAAATTGGGAGTCCAGCCGTAGCCGGTTATTTGCAGCACATCTGGAAATAATTGTGTTAATGGGTAGTGGTATTCAGCAGAGCGATTTGCGGGCTCTATTGCGAATGTTTTTTCTACGGGATCAATCGCAGCATCATAAACGGCAAGCACATTCCGATTTTGAAACTCAGTGCCAAAGGGAATCGGCACATTATCAATAACCGTCTCAACAGGCGATTCACTTTTCGAGCAGGCGATTGATGAAAGCGCGAGTAAAATCGCAAGTAGAAAGATTGGGGAAATCCTGGTCGTTATCATTTTACGAGACCTCTTTTAAAACATCTCAGCGGGTTTGAGACAACATACTAATTTTATAACTATTACGGGGTTTCGGCAAGTGGTTTTGATGTTTATGATGGTAAGTTGCGTTAATGATTGGGAGATAGTTTTTCATTCCAGCGAATCATAAACGGAAGTACGGCGCCGATGATTCTCACGCGCTTTTTTTTCATGTCAACTTCCATGGGCGCGTAGCGGGTGTTTTCGGGGATAAGGCGGACTCTTGTTTCAGATAATCGCAGGACTGTTTTCAGCGTGACCTCATTATCGATATAAACCGCCATGACCCGCCCCCTGCCGCCGATTTGTGTGTCCTCAGGGTCGATCAGGACAAGGTCATTTTCATGGATACCGATATCTATCATGCTGTCGCCGCGAACTTTCAGAAAAAAACATCTTGAGTGCCTGACCTCTTTTTTGAGAATTGGGATCTCCTCATCAGCAAGATCGTGGGCGTCCTCGAAATTCAAAACTGGCGTTCCTGCTGGGATTACACCGACAACGGGCAGCATCATGGTTTCAGATGTTTCTTTAGCCATTCCCATCTCGGTAAGAAAACGGTTCAGGTTGTCTTTTGCTTTGATTAGTTCCTCGAATTCACCGCTTGAGGATGGCGCCTTTCTTTTTTTACCAATGCGAATTCTGTCGATTTCCTTCGATGGAATTTCCAACGCGGTCGCGAATCTCAAAAGCTGATTAAGTGACAATGCCTTGGTATCATTCTCGACAGCGCTGATGTATGCCTTTGTGACGCCCAGTTCGAATGCCAGCTCGTTTTGAGTCCATCCTTTTGATTTGCGAAATCTTCTTATGAGGTCTCCAGCTTCCATAATAATATATAGTTTACCATAGAATACCCCAGGTTGACAAGCTTTGGATTTATTTAGAGCGATGATACACATTTCACCCACAAATCACAAAAAGACGTGATGTGTGGGCGGCACCCGGGGTTTTAAAAGAGTTACTGTGGGGACGAGTCCTTGTGCCTGTCCTGAGGGGATGGTATAAATACAGGGCAACAACGGTGGTTGCCCCTGCAATGAATTTTTGCCTAATCTTAGAGAAGAGGACTTTTGCCCAATTTGAGAAAAATACCAGGATATTTCAAAATTGCCTCTTGACAGGATTGGTATACCCAAGTAAACTAGTGGTGTACTTTTGAATGGTTGAAATTCACTTAAATGGTGGAGACAATGATTACAAGCGGAGTTGCGGTTAAATGTCCGGTTTGCAAAGGGTTGGGAATCGCTCGTAAAAAAGACATTGCGGCGTTATTAAGTAAACCTCATGAGATTATCTGTCCGTCGTGCCCGTCGTACCATACGAATTCAATCTGTACGGCGTGGATTCCGATTGGAAAAGGCAGTGCCGGACAGGATTGGCTTTTCGATTCTGAAAACGCGTGTTACGAGTTGATAAAAATCATTTCAGCGCTGGAGACGATAGGGTTAATGCGGGATATGAAGGCAGTGTGAAAGGATACCCCGGTGAATGGACACCGGGCTACAAATCGAGTGGATTTACGCAAAGCCCTAGTGAGGGGACACCGGGTTACACATTGATAAAAACGAAACAACAGCATTAAAGGGGAAAGTAAATGAGTGGCAAAATTTTGGATGATTCCGAAGTGGAACTGTTTGAAAAAATCAAGCAGGATTATCTTGAAATGTCAAAACCCAGCCTTAAAGCATTGGCTGGGAAGTATAGTGTCAATTATAAAAAATTGCGTTTAGTCTCGAAGTCTAAAAATTGGAATCAAGCAAGAGAAGATAAAAATACAAAAAGCGTTGTAAATGGAGGGAGTCGGGCAGTTGAATCGGAGACCTCACCAGTCTCTGATTTAAACGGAAAGCAAAAGGGGGGGAGTCCCTTTTCAGAATCCGAAACACCAATAAAGAATCAAGTTAAGACTTTGAGGAATGACGCGTTTGAGCTGGCATCCAGCGCGGCGGAATCGCTTACTTCAAAGGATGACTGGAATCCGAAGGAGTTCGATTTGCTTGTAGGCACGTTTGCGAAAATCGTGGGTGTCCAGATGAAAATGGAGGGGAACGAGGATGGGATTGATCGGTTGTTCAGCGAGTTAACCGACACGGAGGTATTCCTTGCACCATCGGCGAAATCCGAGGAGGGCGCTGATGAATCCTGATAAGCGAAATCTGTTCAGGAGACTATTAACGGACGTAAACCTGTGCGCCGATCATCTCATCCGCGTTCCCCTTATGACTTACCAGCGGCCAATCGCGGATTCTATAACCCGAACGATTCTGCGCGGTGACAGCGGAATCATAACCGTGGAGATGCCGCGACAGAGCGGGAAAAATCAGGTGTCCGCGACATGTGAATTGTTCCTGCTTCTGCAGCATTATTTAAAAGGAGGGAATCTTATTAAAACCGCTCCCACATTCCAACCGCAGCTGACAATCTCTCGAAACAGATTGGCAGGCTTGCTTGACAGCTGCCTCGTTACCAGAAAGCGGTGGAAATCGAAGGACGGCAACACAATCACATTGGGAAAAGCGAAAGAGATTTTTCTGTCCGCCCAGCCCGGCGCGAACGTTGTCGGCGCTACCGCGGATATCGCGCTGTTTGTCGATGAGGGGCAGGAGATGGACGTTGAGAAATTCGAACGTGATTTTAGTCCGATGCGCGCGTGGAAAAATACATCGACTGTGGTGTTTGGAGTACGGTGGAACGGTGAATCATTTCTCGAAAGACTGATTGAAACCAATCTTGAACTAGAGAAAAAGGACGGAGTCAAGCGGCATTTCAGGGTTGAACCTGAGCAGGTCATGGAGGTCAATCCTGATTATCAGAAGCATTTCGAGCGTGAGAGAGCGAGACTCGGGGAGGATCACGTTCTCTTTCGAACGCAGTATCTTCTTGAAAGCGTATCGGCGATGGGGAATATGTTTACGCCGGCGCAGGTTGTATCCATGCAGGGCGATTTCCCGCGCCTTGATTCACCGCGCGAGGGCAATATCTATTTCATCGGTATTGACGTGGGCGGTGAATCGATCAGCGATGAGTCGCATGATGAAACGATCATGGTCGTGTGCGAAAAATCGCGCGACAGGGCCAACGACCAGGTCAGGCTTGTCAACTGCTATCGCTGGCAGGGAGCCAACTGGGAAACGCTTCATCGTGAGCTTTTGGTTTTGCTCGATTTATGGCGTCCGCAGTCTGTAACAGTCGATGGCCGCGGTATCGGAAACGCCTGCGCCATATGGATTAATGAGCATTACAGGCGGGGCAATGTCGAGATTTACCAGGCGACATCCTCCAGTGTATCCAGTGACGGATACCAGCTGATGAGTTTTGTTAATCTGAATCGTTTGAAGATATTCCGCGATGGCGACAAACCGGCATCGGATGGCATTGTCTCAAACGCTGAAATAATCGGGCAATTCGCTAACGCGAGGCGTGAACTTGTTTCAGGCGGCCTGATGCGATTTTTTGTGCCTGAAAGATTTGGGCATGATGACATCCTGAAAGCGGCAGCGTACGCGGTAAGGGCGTCGAGAAATTCAGAGGGAACATATGAAAATATCATTTTAAAGGCGGTGATTGAGAATTGAAAAATTCCGCTCCGGTATTAATACAACTTGCGGATATGCTCGCCGAAAGGCTTGGTTATGTACGCAAGGACACAATTCCACTGATGATGAGTGGAAATCACATTTTGGGTTCGCCGATTGTGCCATGGGCTGAGAATCGCACGCCACCGGAGGAACTTCGCGCGCTTGCAAGGCGCTGCGAAACATTAAGGGCGGTTATCAGCATTATCAAGGAAAGCGTGGCGTCGGTCCCGTTCAGGCTTGGCTTGAATTCGGATTCGGTATCAGGAAACAAGGCGCTTGAGCGTGCCGCATTAATCCTGTCCGATCCGAATGAACACAAGGAATCACTTCGGGATTTAATCCGCAGGCTCATGGAGGATCTTCTAATCCTTGATTCCGGCGCTTTTGAAATTCGAAAAGCGTTCGATGGTTTGCCGAGATATATCAACTGGATTCCCGGCGACACAATCAGGCTTGCGATGCCCGAAACGCCGGGCACCGCTCCATCGCCGGCATATTTCAAAGTGCACATGAACACAATCACGGCGGAATATGAGCAGGATGAACTGGTCTATTTCGCGCGCGACAAACAGCCGTCGGGATATGGCCTTTCGCCGGTCGATGTTTTAAAGGATGCCTGTGAAGCGGTTATAAAGGGGCAGACATACAATCGGGATTATTTCGACCACGGGACAATGGTTGACGGCATCCTTAATCTGCCGGAACTTCACGATGAGGAACTGCGAAACTTTCGCGCATACTGGAACGCGATGATTAAAGGCAAGAAGCATGTGTTCGCGATGACTAACGCGCGAAAAGCGAACTGGCTGCCCCTGCGGCAGACTAACAAGGACATGGAATTCCATCAGCATCTGCTGTGGCTGACACGTTTAATCTGCATGATTTACAGAATCTCGCCGCAGGAGATTGGAATCACTCACGATGTCAACCGTGCGACTGCTGTTGTCATGGATAGAAACACGATACGGCGATGCATTCGTCCCTGGCTTGGGCTGATAAAGGAGCGCCTGGATGAGGAGATATTCCATAAAATCCATCCAGACATCGAGCTGATCTGGCTTGGAATCGACAGGGAGGATGCTCTGACCGAGGCGCGGATATTCCAGATTGCTACAGGCGGTCAGGCATGGATGGATCCGGACGAGGTTCGCCGTGAATTGGGGTTAAAGGGTTAGTAAGTAAGTTAGCAGGTTAGCAGGTTAGTAAGTTAGCAGGTTAGTAAGTTAAAAGCAAAAACAATAACACTATGCTTTAGCGTGGTGCGGCATATAACACAGTTAGTAGGTTAGTAAGTTAGCAAGTTAGCAGGTTAGTAAGTTAGTAAGTTAAAAGCAATAACACTATGCTTTAGCGTGGTGCGGCATATAACACAGTTAGTAGGTTAGAAGGTTAGTAAGTTAGCAGGTTAGTAAGTTAGCAGGTTAGTAAGTTAGCAGGTTAGTAAGTTAGTAAGTTAAAAGCAATAACACCACGCTTTAGAGCGTGTCAGGAAAGCATAATGATTTTCAAACATGCCATTTTCATGATAGCTTTCGGGTGCCGCCCACACATCACGTCTTTTTGTGATTTGTGGGTGAAATGCGTAACTCGCAACATGTCACCCATAAAGCCGAGACGGCTGTATGGGCGGTCCCCAACATTTAAAATCAGATTGGCGCCTTTCCCTACACACTCTTTAACATGGTGCGGTAAAAAACATAAAACAAAAGGAGAAAACACGAATGAATAATTCCGAGAAAAACGTCTTTAAAATCTTCACAGGCACGATTGACGCATGGACTGTGAAGAAAGGCGAATCTGAACAACGAAAACTACGCGGTATCGCGAGCGGAACATCGCTTGATGCCGAGGGCGACCGCATGAGCGAAAGCGCGCTTCGGTCGATGGAGAAACAGATTGTCGGCCTGACTCTCCACAAGGATCACGTATTCAACGTGGACAACACAATCGGCCATTTTGTAAACGCGAAAGTTCTGTCATCCCCTGGCGGCGATGTTCGCGAACTGTGGGTTGAAGCGGAGCTTGAACCGTTTGATGTCAACCCCGACTCCAAACGGATTTTCGAGAAAATCAAAAGCGGTACTCGACTGGGTTTCAGCGTCGCTGGAATCCTGAGGGAATGGGAGAGGATTGAATCGAAAAATGGAAACGAAAGATTCCTGATAACCGATATCGAACTTCTCTCTGTCGATTTGGTGACCATCCCCGCGTATCGAGCATCCCAGGGCAGCCTTAGCGCTGTTCAGGAGGGGAAATCCGCAGGCTTGTCGAAGAGGGATGTCTATGTCTGCAAGCAGATTGGCAATGTTATTCGCGAGATTGAATCTGAAAAAACTGAGATTCAAAACGAAACGGATGTGATTGCGGATGTCGATTCAAGGCTCGCCGCGCTTGAGCAAAAGATTATGGAACTTGAGAAAGCGGTTATGAAGGGTGTTGACAGAGCTGACTCACCCGATGTTGATTTGACAAAACTGGTTGAACGTATCGAACGTATTGAATCCGCGGTGGTCGAGCCGCCGAAATCGAAAGGACTGATGGTTCTCCCGGATGGCGGCATTATGACTGAGGCGGATGATATCGAGGCATTCGAGAAAAGCGGGGGTGGGTTTGTAGGTTAGCAAGTTAGAAAGTTAGAAAGTTAGTAAGTTAGAAAGTTAGAAAATTAGAAAGTTAGCAGGTTAGAAAGTTAGTAAGTTAGAAAGTTAGCAAGTTAGCAAGTTAGAAAGTTAGAAAGTTAGTAAGTTAGTAAGTTAGAAAGTTAGAAAATTAGAAAGTTAGAAAATTAGAAAGTTAGCAGGTTAGGCATAAACAATCGTAGGAAAAATAATACAAAACCAAAGGAGGTTTTTATGACTGAAACAATTAATGAACATGATGTTGAGGATATTGCGCAGATGTCCGAGGATGACGTTGAAAAGGGCGTTTGCGTGAAGCGATCATTCACTCTGTATCAGGGAGGGAAATATGCAGGCGATACTCGTTACCTCAACGAATATCTCGAAAACGGTTTTTCACGAAAACGGTTCTGCGATATTAACAACCTTGATTTCGAGAAACTCGCGTTTTTCGCGATGCGACCATCAATCGCAAAATCAGGATTGAGTTCAAGCGAGGCTGAAAAGCTGATGCAGGATATGCTTATCCTCGGCGCGGCTGAACTCATCCTCAACGAATCGCCTGAACTCGGGCTTTTGCCAGTGTTGCCATCGACCGGCAAGACTGTCCAGTGGCGCATGCGTGATGTTTTGCCTGTTGCGGACACTATCGAAACCAACAATGACATGGTGGACAACGATTCAACTTTCACAGAGGAATCGAACAACATCGCGAAATTCTACAGCCAGGTTTCGATTGACAACATGGACATCGACGCCGCGCTGAGCCGCAATAATCTGCTGGCGGTCGAGCAGGCTGGTGCGATTCGCGCGATGGCTGCAGCGTTTTCGAATGACCTTTATCTAGGCGACCACAACACAAACGCGGATGAATTCGATGGCCTTGACATTCTGATTCCGGGTTCTCAGGAAATTGGAATTGATACCAACGGCGCGGAAATCAGCGCGAGTAATATCCACAAGCTCGATGAGGCAATCGACCTGGTTAGAGGCGGTGAACCAACCGTAATGATCATGAGGAGACGGGTCCGAAGGGCGTTGAATAAAATTCTTCGAAGCGATTTCGGCTGGTCAACGGTTTCGGAAAACGCTGCGTTCGGGCATCGTATCGGATTCTATGACGGCATCCCAATCAGGATTAACGACAACTATCCGGTCAATGAAACTCTCGGCACTGGAACCGACCTGACATCCATCTGGATACTCAGGCTTGGCCTTGACGGGCTGTTCCGCGCGAGTCTCGGCGGCGATGTCAAAACCTATTTCTGGCCATCACTCGAAAGTCGGGACGCGGTCAGATTCAGAATGATCATGCAGACTTGCCCAATCACGTGGACATCTCTCTGCTGCGCAAGGCTTAAGGGCATTGATGCTTAGAAGGTTAGAAGGTTAGCAGGTTAGCAAGTTAGCAGGTTAGCAAGTTAGCAGGTTAGCAGGTTAGCAGGTTAGCAAGTAAGTAAAATGTAGCCCGGGAATCCATTTCCCGGGAACCTGTAGCCCGGCATGCCGTTTTAGACAACATAAATCGATTAGACAGGATTGTCAGGCATGCCGGGGAATTTTAACACGGTACTTCGACAGGCTCAGTACAAAGAGTCTTTTGCCGGGAAACAAATTATAAAAAGGAGATAAAATGAGCTTATATGCAAGCGTAGGTGATGTTCGAATGAGGGGACTGCCTGAACCAAACCCATTGGATGGCGAGATTATGGCCGCTCTTTATATGTCGAAGGAAATAATCGACAAATGGTGCCGGCAGGTTTTTATAAAACAGAATCCGGCTGATGTAATCATTGATGGCAACGGCGGTGACAGAATTGTCTTCTGTGTCAAACTCAGGGAGATATACACGCTGACAATCGATGGCAATTCGATTCCGATGGAAAGTGTCGTGCATTATATTGACAGTTCCATTGGCGAGATTGGTCTGAAGGACGGATATCGATTTAATCGCGGGAAAAAAAACGTTGTTTTAAACTGCAGCACCGGATTTGAGGCTGTACCGTTCGCGATAGGTGAAGCGTCCGCCCATATTACCGCATTAATCCTGACAAAGCAGTATTTTGCAGGCAAGCCGTTCATCATTGAAAACAAAGCCGAACATCTTCTCGACTACTCTAAAACGTCATTCGACGCCTCGGATATCGAGGGATTCATCGAGCAGGACACATATCTGCTCGGGCTTTTAAAACCATATCGAATCAAAGGGGATGGTGTCTGATGATGAAATTATTCACGCAGTCAGCGAAGATATTCAATCGTGTGTTCACCCCTGATAATGCGGGAGGGGAGACGGCCGATTTTATCGAAGCGGATAATGTCTGGCGTGTCAGGATTACACCGATGCGTGGTGAGTACGCTGAAAATGCGCCTGGACGGGAGTATCCCGAACGAATCAGGCTTGTCGGTGAAATACGCGACGATCTGAAAAGATGCGACAGAATCGAATTCAACGATAAACACTGGGAATTGATAAGTTTGCTTAAAGTGGATGGCGTTGGAAGCATCCCGGATTATTTCAGGGCTGAAGCGATTCTTGTCCCGGATATGGAGGTATAAAGCATGACTGAGGTAATCCAGGCAATTTATGAAGCGCTTTCAACCCACAGCAATTTGCTCGAACTTGTGAACGAGGATTGCATTCGCCGCGGATGGCAGGAGCCTGTTAATCCGCCAAGCATCCGCTTTTTCAACGCAGGAATGAAACCAGCGGGTGATGATTCCAATCGCCATGGGACAGTCGAGGAAATATTCGTTGTCGCGATACTCGCTGATGACGATCTGATAATCGAACAGATTGCGGTAGATGTCATCGACGCGATGCAGGTCGAATCGCTGCAGCATGATTCGGTGATTTTCCATAACTGTTTTTTCAGCGGCGATGGTCGCGGGACTTTCTTTGACCCGCTTCGGAAGATACACAGGCGCGACATTTCATTCACGCTGATTTATTCGATGTAGGGGATGTTGTTGTGGTGCAGGCATCCTGCCTGCAATCCTGAGTTGCAACTTAAAATGTTAATAGATGCAGGCAGGATGCCCGCACCACAAATTAACTGGTCATTCAATCATTTTATTTGGTTCTGAGACAGTTTCTGCGTTGCGCCCATGCGTTGAATAATAAATATTTGAACAAGGAGAAACAATGACTCTTCAAAAGACAATAGAGGAAATAAACAGAAACAAGGAATTGATAACAATATCTCCGGCGGTTGTTAGTGTAAAACGCCTCGGCGCGGCAAGCCCTGAATATGTGCAGATTGGGCCTGTAATCGATGGCGTTCATATTGGCTTCAGCAGCGATGTCGAACATTTTTGCGATGATGGCACAACAGGGCCAATCGGCGCTGTGGTTTACGGCGAATCGGTAACCTTGCGATTTACACTGGCACAGGCGGGAATATTCAATCTCGCGACAGCGCTTAACTACAACGATGAGGATTATATTGAAATCACGCAGCCGGTGGAAATTCCACCTGCAGATGGCGATGTTGCTTTCCAACCTGGTGG
Organism: bacterium; assembly: GCA_021157815.1. Lineage (GTDB taxonomy): Bacteria > JAJVIF01 > JAJVIF01 > JAGGVT01 > JAGGVT01 > JAGGVT01. The sequence continues at coordinate 14,084 of JAGGVT010000173.1, forward strand.
AAAGCGCGATGCTGAGGAGTATGAAATCAAAGTGCAAATCATGCTGGCATCGGGGAAGAAAATCCGTGAGTACATATTTTTCAAAGCTGTGCCTGAACCTGATTTCGCGCATGCATACACGCGCGACGAAAGGACTGTTTATGAATGCGAGTTCAGTCTGTTGATGGATCAATCCAAACCGGATGGCAAACGTTACTTCTCAGTCAGCGATTATTTCGACAGCGAACATGGTGTGATTGGCGGGAGTGATTATTAATGATTATCGAGAGATAAGCATTAATAATCCCAACCGGAGCGAAGCGAAGTCGAGGGGATAATACCTATTAAATAAAGGAGGTGCTTGATGAATGCATTAGTACAGGAAATATTGAAACTACGCGAGGATGTCGAGGAACTGAAACAACTCAATTCCACGGATGGCTCAATCTCAAAAAAAGGAAAAGCCGGAAACCGTCTTGAGCACAAGCTGGGGCGGTCATTTTCCCAGTTGATTGGAGGCAGTCCCAGTCGCGCGATTCGACCGTGGTTGAACGCGCCCGGGATGAAACGAAACCTTGTCCAATGGCTTGGGTTTAGTGAAATGGGATTTGCGTCCGGCTTGATTGGCGGATTGTGGTCGTTGGGAGTAAGCGCGGTGATGAAAGGAATTTCAAATCTGTTTAAAAGCAATCTCGCGCCGCTGCTGAAGGCGCATGATCCGGAAGCTGTCCATTATGTCAACGAGGATATACATACGCCGTATTTTAAGCGGTCATACGAAAGTGAATTGATACGAGGTAAAGGCGCAAGGGGAATGATGCGCGGAAATACGTTTTTTGACGGTTCTCTCGAACGGCAGATTAGAAGAGGGGTGGTCGGATTATGACACCAGTACCGCAAGTACCGGAATCACATTCAATAAAATTCTCATTCTCAGAGTTGGCGGAATCATTCAGGATATTCGCGCTAATAGAGGCTTTTTCGCCGAGCTCCATGAAGGAGATTCACGACTCAACCGGAAAACCATTTTTCGTCGCACTGCAGCGCGGCGGATGGGTTTCCAAAATTGCGATAACTATTCATCGTTCGCAGCAGTCAATTGATCTGCGAACAGCGTTGATAGCGGCGTCCCAAAGCGGGGAGGAAATACTCGTACGCGATTATGATACCGCGCAGATTTACAAAGCGCACCTTGTGTCAATCGATCCGATGCATCGAACGCGAATCAAATGGAACGATGAATATTTCAGATTCGAGATGGCGGTTGTCGGTGAGGGAGTTTTCAATGTGCAGAATGAATCGCAGATAACATGGCGAAATGAAAGCGGCGAATTGACCCCGGAAAGGGGGTATCCGTACTGATGACTTTTACACAGGATGCCATAAACGCCCTTGAACAAAGGCGAATCAGGCCTTACGCGGTTATCGAAACAAAATTATCGACTGAAATTCCATCTGATCCCTGGCACGAGATTACATTCACGAATGGCCGATTCGTTCACGACTCGAATGAGTTTTCATCCGAACTGTCGTTCAGGGCGATTGATCCTGACGGCGATGCGGTCGATCCGTTTCGTGAAGATGCCGGTTTATCGAACTATCTGAGGACCGGATCGCTTATACGCCTTAAAATCGGAATCAATTATTTGCACGACGGTTTGGAGGTTACAGAATACCGAATCGGTTTTCAGGGATACATAACGAAACTGAATCCCTTTGTTGATGCCGGATTCTGGGGTGTCGAGGTAACGGCGCATGACAGGCTGATAAGAGCGCGGGATGCGGTGGCGTCGATAAACAAATGCGCGGACATAATACAAGTTGACAATGAACTTCTCACAACGTCTGATAACAAGGTCTATGAGAGCGTCAACGGATACTGGCTTTGCGATATGGTCGTGATTCGTCGTACGCTGAATGGTGAAACCCGGCAGGTTTCTCCTGAGGAGTATCAAGTATTGGAGCACAACGGCGGCGTTGAGTTTTTCAAATCGCAGAATCCATCGGCGCAGATGCAAGCTGATTACTATCGTTACGACGCCTCCAGTTTGCACGTTTCAGAAATAATCAAACTGGCGCTGGAATACGCATCGGATCAGGGCGGTACGGGTTTGACCTCCGGTGATTATGATCTGGCTGACACATCGCAGAATAATCCCGATGAAACTCAACGCCTTCCAATCGTGAGATTCTGCTGGGATGAAATCGAAGGAGGGCCGATTGAGATTTACAATCATCTTCTTAACGCAGGATTGATTCCTGATAATCTGAAGTTCTATTACGATCCCGATGATGACAAATGGCGCCTTGAATTTATATATCAAAAGGATGCGAACAATCCGCAGACACCAGGTTTTGAGCCTGATTTCGAGGTTATTCGCTCGATGTCTTTCGATGATCCCGCCGATTCGGAGGAATTATTTACGAGGGTCGCGGTAGTTGGAAAACTGCACGCTCCCAGGAATATCGCGCGTGAGGGAACGATTAACGAATACGCACTGCCGCCCCATCCAGGATGGACCGCTGAATTCAAGTCGCTGTCGCAAATAGATGGAGCGTCGAATTCTATTGGCAACATAATTGATGGATCGCTGAACACGCAGTTCATGTGGATACTTGGCGACAAAGTCGGTGAGGATACAGCGGATGGCGCTATAACACCGGGAACCGAAAACACCGCGATTCCTGAGTTTGATCCTGATCATCCGTACAATGAAATAGCGACATCGTATGTTGACCTGGGAGCGATAGTGAAACCGTCTCGTGTGGCTGTTCATATCGGTTCTAACAGGTTTGGCAGCGACAGGAATCCGGGACGTCCCCAGATGCTTGTATCAATCGAGGTCGCGAGTAATCTTGCAAATCCCGATGACATGGATGATCCAAACTGGGTTCCGCTTTCAGGCAATGCGTTCAGGATGTCCGTTGACGCGAACGAACTGATTGATTTGAATCGTGAGGATTTTCTAATCGAGCGGTTCAGGTATATTCGCGTGAAGTTCCATTTCGGGCTTTATTACAAGTGGAAACCGGAACGGCGTTTTATTGAATATTCGATAAAGGAGATAACAGTATTCGAAGATGACCGAATTATCGGAACCGACAAGGTTAGCCTGACTCGTTATCCCTCTATATATGCGCGATACCAGAAGAGGGGATATCGTACTTTCATTCATGAGGATTCATATCTACAGGCTCAGGATGAGGTTGACAATCGCGCGAGTGATTTGCTGGATGAACTTGTCCAAAATTATCTTGACAGGGAAACAACGCTGGCGTGGGATCCGCGTTACAGGCTTCATGCGCCATCAACAGTCGGCAGTTTGACTGTTCATGGTTTGACAATATTGGAAACTGATCCACGATACGCAAGTTCAACATCGAGGCTTGTCAGCAGGATTGAATATGACCTTGACAATTACGTTGTGAAAATCTCAGGCACGGATTACTTTACGGAGGTGCAATAATGTCAGGGCGTAAAACACAGGCGCAGACACTGATTGAACTAATTGACAGGCGGATAAAAAGCGCGCTAAGGCGACTCGACAGCCGCACGCGTGTTTCAACAGGCAGTAATAGAGGCATCAGCGGAACCGATCCGAAAACCGCTTTCGAGGATGTAAGTTTCATCACGCGTGATGACCATCGAGGCGGGGGACACGGCGACCTTCCAAATTCAAGTCCCGCTTTTAATTTGAATTGCGATTTCATTCCAGATGCCGACTGCTCGCGAAACATAGGATCAATCATTCGCGCGTGGAAAATATTATTTGCGCAAATCCTTTATCTAAGAGGGAAAAGCGGCTGGATGAAATTGGATGTCGATTATTTTTACAACCACATTGCGTTTAAAACTCATGGCAACAAGGTATTTCTGCACGGCTACGGCAATCACCGCATAAAGGATACAGACGGAAAACTGTTGTATCCGAACACAATATCAATTCCAATCGCGAGACCGCTTCCATACTCTTCTGATGCTGGTTACACGAGTATAAAATCGTGGCGGGTTGACCCGTGGTATTCGCGTGTTGATATCGACAACGAGACCGGCATGGGGTCGCGCAGAAGCTGTGCGGGAGAGGCGTCGCCTTCGAATCCCTGTGTTGAAGCGGAGATTGTGGATACCGGAAATCCGGTTTCTGTTTACGTTCGGTTTCGAAATTATCTGCCGTATCCGGTGGTGGTTGGAGTCGCGGTTAGTTATTAAAAGTAAAACAAATAAAGGAGAAAATCATGGAACGATTATGGAAAAAACAGGCGTTATCGATTTCAACCAACAGGAGCGCTTTTCCGGCGATTGTCGGTAACTTCCAGCGTCAGTCATGCTGGGACGCTGCCGGCTATGCATATATCCTCACAGCCGAGGATGACGGTGTCGGCGGTACGCTCAGAATCGCGGTTTACAGAAGTGTCAATGGCAACTTCAATTTAAGCGGCGGATTCACATTCCAGGCGGATACGACAATCGCTAACGGATACAGCCGCAATGAAATCCCAGACCTTGCCGAGTTCTCGGCGCAGCTTAGAAATGACAGGATTTACATCGCGGCGAATTTCAGTGAAGCGCCGAGTATCGCATCAGGAGTGGTTTTGATCTCGTACGACATCAACGAAAAAACATTTTCACGAGTTGACCATCTCGAATCATGCAGCAATCCGGCAACGCCGGTGATTAACTCTGTGGATATCTCGCTGGCATCAAATCGCGCGAATGGGGATATCATCGCAAGCTGGCTTGAATACGACAGCGACAGCAATCCGACAGTTTTGCTTCGGCGATACCTGCGTGAAATGCTCCCTAAATTCAATTCGGACGGCGCTGGCGGAGTCGGGTTCATCGATGACAACGTGAATTTTACCACGCTTAGTTACCCGTCCTTTCTGAACAATTTCGATGGCGACAGCGAATTATGGGGCGTTTTAAAACTCCATGACCAAACGTTTAATGCGCAGTATTTACTTGCCAACCTGCCGCGAGGGCTTATTAGAGGGCCGTCTCTGCCGCCGAACGATATCACTCTTGGCGCGAGCAACGGACGGCCGTTTGGAAATTTCAAAGCTCTTTACAATGCGAAATATAATATCGAGGCGCTTGCTCACTGGCGCAGGCTGGATCCACCGAAAGCGGGATGGGAACTTGATTTCGGAGTGCGTGGAACGGAGGGAATCTACAAGACGTTCCAGATTGTCGAATTTGACTATTCAAATCTTGGACTTACAAACGTGCTTCTTGAAATTCCGAATGTCTATCCCGAGGTTCTGCTGATACTCGATGATCAGGGCGGCGTGTATGTTATTGGAAGTTATCCCGATCCGGGAAGCCGACCGTTAACGGGATTAGCGGGAGCCGGGCGAATCGACAACCCGTATTATAATATAGCGATGGCGTATTGGGCACTCGATGATTTTGACGACCTTTCCGGTGCGAATTATGAAACAGTCTGGAACGGCCGATCAACACAGACACAGATGCGAAACCTAAACGCGCCGGATATTTTTCCCGCCGGCGATTCATCGACAATTAGATCATCACGCCTGTTTATCTCATGTGTCGATGCGTTGAATGACCCAACCGGAAAGGCTGTTCTATACAGGGATTAGGAGGGAGGCGCCATGAATCCGAGCTTTGTAGAGGAACTGTTTTTTAGAATCGAGGAGCGGTTGAATTCGCTTGATAACGAAATTCACGAGATGCGTGTCGAGATATCGCATATAAACGGTGAAATCAAGCGATGTGCGAAATGCAGTGCCGAGATGGAGAATGTCCGGCGCTATGTCTGGGTTGGGCGTGGAATCGTGCTTGCTGTGTGGGGCTTCGTTATTACTGTTGTGAACGTGCTTATTGGCAAATGGATAAATGTAAATTAGGAATTTAAAACAAAATAAAGGAGGCATTGCTTATGTCCGCATTGTCAAAGTTACTAAAGAAAATCATCCTGTGGCTTCTGGGGAATGGCCGTATCGAATTCCTGCTCGAAGTCGCAAGGAGAGTTGTATCAAGGCTTGATCATCGCGATGACCTTGATTCCGAGAAAAAGCGCGAGGAGGCGAAGAAGGAGATTCGCGAGAAGCTAAAAGAGCTCGGCCGTGATTTCTCGAACCACATGATTAACCTTGCGATTGAGATGGCACTGGTTGAATTTCGCGAAGAGTTGGATTGAGATTGTGCGCGTGAGATGGGGATAAACAATGGCGGTATGGAGCAGAGGGCTAAATCCCTCTGCTATTTTGTTGATAATATTTATTGCTTAATCCACTTTTTGGATATTTCGTTTATCGCCTGGTGCATGTTGTCTGTGATATCAATATCGGTGTAGTCGAGGCAAAGGGCGATATATGCCAGCGCCGATGCCGCGGACGCCGCATCATCGAATGACTTTACAGTGTTAAGCGCGTTTTCGAATTCGCTGTTGTCTGCCTGACTTTCAGCATCGATACAGGTGTTGTCAATCCGTTCAAGAATATCAAGTATCGTGTTGTCGCCAATGTCAGTGATGCTGAAATCCTTTCGAATGTCATCCATGATTAGTTTTGACTGCTCCGCAATCTCAGGCGCTTTTTCCAGGTCGCCCGTATTTTTATAGCACGACGCGATTCGTGACAGAATTGATGCTTTATCCAGCGATGCCTCCATTTGATTACATATTCCCAATGCCTGATTCAACGTTTCTATTGACATGTCCTTTTCATGGAAGATGAGCATTGAATTAGCGATACTTGTCAAAGCTCTCGACTTGAGAAAAGCGTCATCGATTTCATTTGCGATATCCACGGCTTTGTTGTAACGGGCTGCATCGGCGAGCCTTTCAGCGATTAGCATAAGCAAAATCGCGCGCTCGCTTGAATCGTTCAGGTTACGCGCGACTGAAATGGACAAATCCCAAATAACGAAATCCTGGTTAACCTCATCAATAACCTGAGTGGATTCATTTTGCGTTTCAGAATTTGAAAGCGTTTCTTTGACAGTTTCGTTGTTGTTTGTGCAACCGATTTTAATCGTCGCGATAAGGAAAAATGCGATGCAAGCGATAATGAATTTCACGTGTTTTCTTCTTCGGTGATAAATCATTCCTGATGATTAATCATCTTCAAGAATGGTTGTAATCGAATTAATCGCGCGCTTATATAATTTCTCACCCTCGGAGCGGATTTGATTCGCGCGATTCTCAATCTCGGACTGCTTGTCGTCATCGCCGATTCCGCTGACGTTGATCATGACATTCATATATGCGCACATGATGCTGTTCATCGCATGGGAGATAGCGCTGCCTGTATCGGATAGCGCATTTTTAGTGCCCTTGGTGATTAGGTGTTCGAGAAGTATCATCGCCTCAAGCGATTTTTCCATTACGGACAACGGGCTTTGGGTCGCAACAAGCGTAGCTTTCCGGCGTTCCTTTTTACGGATAGCTTTTTCCTCATCTGTTTTCTTTGGCAGTTTGCCTGCCGCCATTATCAGATCGAAAGCGTCGGAGTCAGCTTTGATAGCGTAGAAAAGATCCTCTTTAAGCGTTTCAAATTTCTCGACCATCGACATCAATTCGCCTTCATGCGGCTTGAATTTCTTCTTGCCGAAAGTAAGGCGGCACACCATCGCGCCCAGGCTTGCCGCGATTGATCCGCTAAGCGCGGCGCACGAACCGCCGCCGGGAGCGGGAGCATCGGATGCCAGAACGTTCAAAAAGGGATAAGGGCTTTTCAGCGGATCGTTTTTCATAAGGTCGAGTTTCTTCTCGATTATCTGTTCGTTCTCATCGAAATTGGCGATCTTAAAAGAGTCCACAAAAGCCTCGTTGATTGCTTTTTGTGGAATGAGTCCGACAATTTCACTTTCCTTTATTTCATAGCCTAACAAATGAGCCATCCGTGAGATTTTCTCGAACGTTTTCCACAAGCCTGTTACGCGGTAATCGGTCATGTTCATAGAGACCTGCGACAGTTTACGGTCTGTAAGGGCGAATCCAAGCCCCTTGACTTCAGGAAATCCACCGCTTCGCGAGCGAACTGTTTTTGCAACCACCTTAGCGACTTTCGTTTTATCAGTGTCGATATTCACATTGAAAGCGATAAGGAAAAACCGCGCGCCGATTGCAATGCAGCCCGCGGTCGGATGAATTTTATTGGGGCCGTAATCCGGAACGTGGCTTGGGCTTTTTCCAATTTTATCGCGAAGGCCCTCGAATTGCCCCTCACGGACTTTCGCCAGATTCTGCCTGTCATCGCGAGTGGCGGCTGCCTCATATAAGTACACGGGAATCCCCAATTCCTCGCCGACTCTCGCGCCAAGCATGTTTGCAAGTTCAATGCAATCCTCTGTTGTAGCGCCTTCCAATGGGATGAACGGGCAGACATCGCAGGCGCCCATTCTCGGATGCGCTCCCTCGTGTTTTGTCAAATCTATTAATTCACTGGCGCGTTTTATCACACGGAAAGCAGCCTCGACAGCGGCGTCATAATCAGCGATGAATGTTATTACCGCGCGATTGTGGTCAGCGTCGTGCTCCTCTTCAAGAAGATTCGCGCCCGGGACGGTTTCAATCTGCGAAATGACATCCTCGATTACCTCTATACGTCTGCCTTCTGATATATTCGGTACACATTCAATGAGCTTTTTCATCGCAAGCCTCTAAGGTGAAAATTCGGGAATTTATTACTATAAAGAAACCAAGAGTTTATCGAACGAGGTTGATGAAATCAAGTGAAATCGTAGCGCTGGCGTCCCGCCGGCTGTGTCACCTGCGTCCCGCAGGCAAATTAAAACTCGCTTTTTTATCATGCCCCTCTTCGACATTGCTCAGAGTCTTCGATGAGACTGGGGCGATAAAGCCAGCGAGACTGGGTTGTTGAAAAAGCAGATTTCCCCCGTAACACGGTCATGCCTTTATAGGAAAATGTAAATCAAACCCAACAAACATCACAGGCATGCCGGGGTCCCGCGTAAATAGCCACTTCCCCGGAATGCCTGCGGGACGCAGGCGACACAGCCGGCGGGACGCCAGCGCTACGATTACCAATGAGTGGATTCTATTTAAGCAGCTTCTTCAACGGTAACGTTTCTGACAGGCCTTCAGTGTTGCCACTTAGAACGATAACAACATTGTCATGCGTGCCATCCTTGTCAACGTCCATGTAATAATCAGGTTTTGATGAATATTCAGGATTATTCGCGCCGTAGCCAATCAGATAGTAATTAATTGTTTTGCCTTTGCTAATCACCGCTATATATGAAAAATTGCCCTCTTTGCCGGATGATGTGAACTTGATATCCCGCATCGGAACTTTGTTTTCAGAAAGCGGATTATCAGGAAACTTCTTCATGTAGCTAGTATCAATCAGCGTTTGGATATCATCCGGATATTGATTCTCGTTTTCGTAGGCGTAACGGTCAACCGCGTTTTGGATTGTCAGCACGTTATTTTTTACCTGTATCTCTTTGCGTTCAATCTCATCCCACGCCATTCTGGGGATTATTACGGCAAGAGCGATGTAGTGCGGGATTAAAAGCGCCAGTCCGATTGTTTTAACAACAGCGGCCCATGATTGATTCCGCGCGGCGAATCCAGCGATGATACAGATTATCGGAAAAATGGCGAGAATCGCGATTGGAACGATAGGGGGAATTCCGATTGATGGTTTTGTATTTACAAAATAACAGAGAATGATAAAAGCGTGAAGGAATACTGCCGAGAAGCCGATGATAAGAACCTCGCCGGAGCCTCTTCTATCCCTGCCAGCGAAACCCATTATCAGGCATCCGATTGAACCGACAATAAAAAGCAGGTAGGACATCAGGATAAATCCAATCCGCGTGCCTGAATCGAGGCCATCTGCTAGAACAACCGGTTCTGTGCTTGCTGCGGTTTCGGTTTGTTTTTGCTTTTCGCGTATTTCCTGCTGGAAACTTTTTTTCTTTTTCTTTTTTGGTTTCTTTGCCATGATTAACTCCGAGTGGAAAATATAACATATTGTGGGCGTTTCACCCATACAAGGCGAGGGCGCAGCAAGGAATCTGTCTCAGAACTAATTGAAATGTGCAAATAACCAGTAATTTTGTGCTGCAGGCATCGTGCCTGCATTTTTTGATGTAATTTAAGATTTGAAAAGATGCAGGCAGGATGCCCGCAGCACAAAACGCAGCACAAAACTGTTATACCAAATCCTGGTTTATATCTAACATTCTTTTTCTTGTCGGAACGCGGACAGCCTTGGGCTTGTTGAAAAAGATTGTTTTATCCCGAACCGTAGGGGCAGCCCTCTGTGGCTGCCCTGTATTTACAGCAAACCTAAAGGCAGGCACAGAGACCTGCCCCTACATAATTAGGTTTTTCAACAGTCCCAGCCTTGTCCGCGTTCTGATTAGTTCAGAAGTACATTGTTAAATATCAAAAAGGATTTGGTATTAGATATTCACAGGATATTTACTAGATGTTTATTAGTTCTGAGACAGTTTCCAAACAGCGTCCCTACGAAAGAATTGTCCTCCTGGCAAGATAATCTTTTCAACTGCTCAATATTACAACTTGCCTGAAAGCCACGTGCCATTTAACATATTGCCATGAATTCCAACTCGAAAAAAATCTACATGAATAACGCCGCGACATCGTGGCCAAAAGCTCCGGGAGTCGCGAAGGCTGTTTTTGATGAACTGGAGCAGCCATCCGTTCATTCAACGCGGACGACATCCAAAACAAAAGGCATACTGGATGAATGCCGTGAAACGCTTGCTGGCATGCTCGATGTCGATGATCCAAACTGTATTGTTTTAACCGCAAACGCAACGCAGTCGTTAAATATCGCGATTTATGGATTATGCCGCAATGGGATGAAAAGGGTAATCACAACTGTAATGGAACATAGTTCGGTGATTCGCCCGTTGTATCATCGCGCGGAGTCAGGCGGATTTGAGATTTTGATTGTTGGGCTTGATTCGGGAGGGGCGTTTGATGCAAGCCAGTTTGACAAGTTGCTTGAGAGCAAACCGGATTTAGTCGCGATGTGCCACGCGTCGAATGTAACCGGTAGGATAAACGATATTGCCCCCTTCTTCAAAAAAGCGAAAGATGCCGGCGCGATTACTCTTCTGGATGCATCCCAGACACTTGGCCATATTCCAGTTCATCCGAAGGAGATGTTCGCGGACGTTGTCGCTTTTACCGGCCACAAGGGGCTTCTGGGACCTGCTGGGACGGGCGGCTTGTATGTCTCACCTGAAATTGAACTAGCGCGGATTTTTGTCGGCGGAACCGGAACGTGTACGGAGGACAGGTTTCATCCTGAGGAGATGCCGATACGTCTTGAGGCGGGTACGCCAAACCTGCCCGGATTCGCGGGTTTGCTAACCTCGCTGAAATGGATGGAAAGTGATATTGAGGATTTCCACGAGACTGAAAAACAAAACGCAAAGCGGATGTGGGATGGCATCGCGGAAATTCCCGGCGTTCATGTTTTTGATAACAACAAGGTTATCGACAGAATGCCGCTGGTTTCATTTCGTATTGGCGGGGTGACTGTTGAGGATGCTGGGCATATTCTGGATTCGGAATATGGAATAATCTGCCGCACGGGAATGCACTGCGCGCCGCTGATTCACAAGGCTATTGGCAGCAGTCCTGAGGGGACGTTGCGCTTGAGTGTGTCGGGGTTTACTACTGCGGATGAGGTTGAGTACGTGATTGACGCGGTGAGGCGGATTGCGTCGGGGTAGGCAGGTTCTTTATTGGTTAACGACTAATTAGCTGTCAAGATGATAATGTACAGGTAAAAAGTAGCTGTGTCGCACTATTCATCGTCAATAGAAAAGGGGAAAGCCCCCTTTTCTATGCATTGATCCGGCAAAATTTTGAGATATAAAATCACCTTCATTGATATTATGGGGGTGTTTTTTTATAGAATTTTACCGGTGTCAGACACCTTGATAATGGTATTGTCAAGGAGTCTGACACCGGTATACCAAGTTAATTTGAAATGCCACATAAAGTAAAGTTAGTCTACCGCCCTATTCATGCCCCACAGTAAAATTGTGCGAATAATATGAAGGAGTCAGACACCCTACATTAGGACACTCAAGGTGTCTGACACCAATTTATTGCCCATTTTGATCCTTCTGATTTTACCGAGATTTATGGCAGCAACGGATTCAAATCAAACAACAACGTATTCCCCTTTCTACCGACCTCCTCAATCGCTCCCATCTTCCTCAGGCAGTAGGTCATTTTACGAACAACGTTAATTTTCATATCCAATTCATCAGCAATCGTTTTATTCGTAAACGGCTTTTCTATATTTCTTGGAATGAACTGGAGGAAATCATCGCGAGTGGAGAATACAACGCTGTCCCGGACATCGATTAGCTTTCTGTCGATAATGCTCGCACCGCGGCGTCGCCAGCTGCCTTTGCCATCATCGCACCAGATATCCTCCGATTCAATCATCAGAACCTCAAGCGAGAAATTATCCTCGCCAACCAAATCGGGAATTCTGACAAGCTCAGTGAACAAATCGGATAGCTTTCCCTTTTTAGGGGAGCGCCGTCGGCTGATTTCCTCGCCCTCAGTTGTTATTCGCACTACCCATTTCAGCGCCGATATCGGATAAACAAGGCGCACCTTGTTGCTTTGAACCAGGTTTCGCAGTTTGTCCCTGATTGATGTGAAATTGCCTGTTTGGATTTCGATTAGGAGGTCGCCGCGGATTATGTCGATAATGTAACTTCCGATATTAACCTCAATGTCATCGGTTTCAAGGGAATACCAATCCTTGATTTGCGAATGAAGCGAGCGTTCGTTAATCGAACCGATATTGTGATCGGGGTTTGGCATGGATATATTGTAGCAAAGAAAAGCGGGCAAAGAGAGAAGTGGGAAAAGAGTCAGTCGTTGATATCTCCGAAATATTGGTTTTTCATTTTCCTTATTACAGCGCTTTTATTTTGCATTAAGCTCTTCCAGATATTCCTTCATTGTCTGGAGTTTGTAAACGCGCGTTTCATCCCTTTCTGAAATCAGAACAAGCCTGCCCTGGCGTGAGGCGTTGACAAACTGATTTTTCTTTACGGGGATTTTGCATACAACGGAAATGCTCCCCTCCCAGTCAAGCAGAGTGATTTTCAGAAAATCATCATCCTTGTCGCTGTTGAGAATTCCAAGGATAAGCCTCTCGTCATCGTTGAACCCCATCGGAACAAGTTTTTTCGCGCCCTCGAATGACTGTCCCCATTTGATTGTGCCTTCGGAGTCGAACGCGGTTACATAATCCGCGCCCACACTGAAAAAACCATCCTGTACTGAATAAACATGGTTAACGCCGTAACCGAGTTTGGTCTCCCAGACAATTTCGCCATCATTTGTGATTTCAATAAGCTTGCCCTGTTTGCCAATCGAATCGCGGATTCCAAAAACCAGGTTTCCGTTGATTAGAATTTCAGGATTACATGGGGCAAAGCCGCCGACCTCAAGCCGCCATAGTTCATTGCTTTCCGAGTCGCATTTAATCAGCGTTCCGGCTCTGTCGCTGATAATTATTTCATTCCCAATTGTGAAAATATTCATTACAGGTTGCTGCAGCATTAACATCCATTCGATATCGCCATCGCTTTTGAAACAGGTGATTGCGTTGTCGCCGCCTGATGCGTAATTGAGTCCCGCATTGGATTTGGCGATTACGTTGCGTCCCGGTTCGACAATCCCCATCAGATTGGATTCGATGGACCCGCTACGTGAAATCCGATAGAAATTGCCGTACTCATCGAGGACAAGAGCGCCTCCGCCATCGGGGATGATAGCAACAGTTTTATACATGAATGTCCGTTCCCAAATTACGCTTCCTGTATTGCTGATGGATGCTATCTTATAGGGGAATCTGGAATCGCTTTTCAACGCTGCCAGCCACCCGTTGCCGGTGTTGGAGATTTCAATTCCCGGCTGTGCTGAGATATCCAGGCTGAATTCAGGTCGGAATTTCATCCCGGACTGAAGGGAAAGTGTAAGTATGATGAACGTAACAATGATGCCGGAATACAGTTTCATTTTAAAACCTCACATGTTTCTTTTACTTGAATAATTATACACTCTTTGGCGTTTTTAGGTTCATCGAATTAATTCGTACCCGGTACACATTAAATGTACCACTTTGAGAATAACGGATTAGTTTCGTATGGCTGATTATTGTTGATAAAACAAAATATGCCATTTCGACAAAAATTAATGTGTACCCGGTACGAATTAAATGACAAATTATGTGTGAATCTGTTAATATTGCAGCCTTGAGAATCACTTATTTACCTGAAGGTGGTTTATGCGTAACCTGGAAGATCTTATCCTACCGCATATAATGGATATCGCGGAGTATGTCCCCGGCAAGCCTGTGAAAGAGGTTCAGCGCGAGCTTGGACTTGATATTGAATTTCACAAACTGGCATCGAATGAAAATACAATCGGAGTCAGCCCGAAAGCGCTTGAGGCTATCAAGGCTGAACTTGAAAACCTGTTTTGGTATCCCGAACATTCCTGTTATTACGCCAAACAGGCACTGAGCGAGAAACTCGGATTCCCTCCCAATCAAATCAGCATGGGCAACGGTGCGGTGGAGATAATCGCCGACCTTGGGCATGTTCTGCTTGGTCCCGGCGATGAATCAATTATGGCATCGCCATCGTTCATGTGGTATCGAATCGCGGCGGAAATTACAAATTCAAAGCTAATATCAATCGAGCATCCCGATTTCATTCACGACCTTCCCAAAATGGCTGAGGCTGTGAATGAGAATACGAAAATAGTCTGGATATGCAATCCCAATAACCCAACCGGGACAATGCTGACAGCGGATGAGGTTGATGATTTCATGAAAATTGTCGATGACCGCTGCCTTGTCGTTTTCGATGAGGCATACAACCAGTATGTCGAAAGGGATGATTATCCCGATACGCTTAATTATGTGCGCGAGAGGCGTAATGTGATGGTTCTCAGGACTTTCGCAAAAATACTCGGGCTTGCCGGACTTAGAATCGGTTACGGAATCGGGCCGAAATTACTGGTAAGCGCGCTGGAGAAAGTCCGTCCGACATTCAGTGTTAATTCACTCGCGCAGGTCGCTATTGTCGCGGGATTGAAGGATGATGAGTTTATCAGGAAAACAATCGAAAGAACATGGAAAGAGAAAAGATATTACTATTCGGAATGCGATAGGCTTGGCATGAAATACCTGCCGACTGAAGCGAATTTTATTCTGATAAATACCGGCATCGATTCCAAAAAGGTTTTTGATAACCTGAAGATGAAAGGGATTTTGGTACGTCCGGGTTGGATATTCAACGCGCCTGCATGGGTTCGAGTAACAATATCCTCACACGATGAAAACGAAAAATTCTTCGCTGCGATAGAGGAAGCTCTCAAGGAATTGAGATAATGCGGACAAAATGGCAACAAGAAGACTTATGCCTCTTGTTGCCATTTAATTATCATTTTCCAGGATATTATCTAATGAGTTCCCCATAGTTCTTCATGGAACCGTGTCTTGGGAGTTCTTCTGACTGATAACGCTCTGAGCTTGTTATTTTCATCAAGATAATATATCGAAAATACAGCTATAGAACTTTTTTCATCCTCGAAAACAGCGTATGAATAATTGCCTGCATATTCATAAATGTCATGTCCTTTTTCAATCATTGAAATAGGAACAGGCGGTGTGGGATTTTTCATATCAGGTGTTGGCCCGTACACACAATCAGGGAATCCAACCTGATTCATCGAAGCGCCTGTGTATGGATTAATCCATGCGTTCGGGTTTTTCCGTCCGAACAGATTGATATAGCCATCAAATGTATCGGGGACATTCTCAAACAGCTGTGCATATGCGGTCATGAATTTGCGAACCTGGAAATGAAGCCAGTAGATTTTAGTATATTCAATTGGATGAAACGAACCGTAAAATTGCTCTCGAATGCGACTCCAGTCAGATGATATCTGATCAAATTTACCATCATTGTATTTATAAAACTCAAATACTGTTCTGCCATCAGTTAGACCATTGTCATTCATACTACAGAATATTGGATAAAACAAGACATCATGATTATCTTTGTCGGGTTCATAACCTACGTCACTTATACCCGAATGAAAAAGTAAAATGAAACCTTGCCTGTTACACGCAATAAGCAAATCACCGGGAGAATATTCAAGACTTGTTTTAATATCTTCATCAGTGTATGGATTTCGAGGTATAATCGCCAAAGCGCCTTGTTCAATCCAGGAGTTATAGTTACTGGTTGGTGAATCCAAATATGCCGGTTTGTTATATAATATTTCGCAGAGGAGCGGGAACAGGATCGAGCGCGTTATATCATCCTGAATATCATAACCAGGGGGTGGTGATGAGGTTTGTTTTCGGTTCTTGTATTCATTATTCCAGCGTTCCACTGCAAAATCTTTGTCGAAGGTTTTTCCAAGAAAACTGAACAACTCATCTTGACCAAGCGCGTTAAGAATGTTTATTTCATCCTCTGTGAATTCCACCTGTGATGGAGCTTGCTGAGTTGTTTTTGGTTTTTCACTCTCTGGCTTGGCAGATGGTATGTTGCTGTTCGATTTGCTGCTGCATCCTGTTGAGATAAATAACACACTAATGATAAGGGTTGTTATCAAAATATATGGTGTTTTCATTTTTTCTCTCCTTAATCTGGTGGGCAATTGCCGTTATATGCACCAAATGGATCTTTTACCGCGTAATATTCCACACCTAGCGAATGTGGCGGATTTCCTTCTTGAGGCGGCAATTCGATGTATGGATAATTAGGATTGGGGGCTCCAATGTCTTCATTCAAGTATTCATACCATCCCGCTTCGAGATGAAAAATAGTGATAGGTTCGGCTAATACATCAAAAGTATCAGAAAACGGATAACAAATCCTTGCTATTTTGTTCTTGCGATTCTTGCAAATATCATTCACTTCAAAATATGAGTTATTATTTGTATCACATTGATGATTATGGTAAATATGGAAATGCTTCTCCGATTCAGGATTTTCACATCCCTGTGTTATTGGTGAATTTTCAGTTGTGTTTTGCCAAACAAATTGGTATTCAATAATATAACGCGATTTACCTCCTGGTATCCAGCCGGGCAGATGAGGCACTTCAATATCAAAAAACCATTCACTTGTCTTATGTTTCTCGGATGAATAAGCTACCCCATGCCAATTTCTCCATGTAAAGTCCTCTTCTGGGTCTTCCTCATAACAGTAGTTATCCTGGCTGTAATCAACATGCTCGGGTGCCATTGCGGGAGATGCGAGGAGAATTAGAAACAAAGGAATCAGTAACATATAGTACTTTGAAAAAA
>JAGGVT010000209.1 GCA_021157815.1 bacterium
CCGCTCGCGGGGAGGGCTGGGGTGGGGGCATTTTGTCAACGCATTGCATACCTCATACTAATCCCGATTCTATTCTTAATATGTTCGGGAACATCCGTCGCAGCTGAAAATAGCAGCGATGCGTCGATTCCATTCAAGCGGATTCCGTTTTTATCATACTCAATTGACAATGAGAACATTGTTCTGAAAGTCGATTACCGCGAAGGCTGGGGTTATCAGGTTGTTCGATTCAGATTCCCCGACCGCCTTGTGCTGGATATCTCCTTCAAAACCGGAACACCAAAGGAATTCAATCCAGATGACATGCCGATTTTCGAACGAATTAAACTGCCGTCCAGCTATCTGCTTTCGGATTTCAAAGCCACACTGGACAAGGAAATGATGCGCGTTACTGTGTCCTCGAAATACTCGCTTGAATTTGAGCCTTCGTTTGATGAAGAAAAAAACATATTAACAATCAAAATTCCGCTTGTTCACAGGGATGAAAAGAAACGATTCATCAAGCGGGGAATTGAGTATCGCGATATCGTTCTTGTTGACAAAGCAGGCCCAAAAAAACTCCATCTGCTTTATGTTGATTTGCTCAGTGGACGATATTACCCGGCTATTGTAACCGCGGGCGATTTCGGGCACGATTTCCTTCCTGTCGAAACAATGATTGAAAACGCTGGCGCTGTCTGCGGTACAAGCGGTGGGTTTTTCTCCAGCGACGGCCACCATCAGGGATTGATTATCCGAAACGGGTACCTGGAAAGCTACCCTAAATTCAACCGCCCTGTTTTCGCCCGGACAACTGACAGCAAGATTCATATCGGCAACCTGCCATTTCGTGGTGTTCTTCACGGGCCGGACGGGATTGCTTTTCGATTTGACGCTATCGATTCAAAACCGCAATCGGGTGATGTTGTTCTTCTGACCCCCGGACACCCCAGCAGAATATCATCCAGCCTGAAAGGTTCGAAAATTGTCATCGCTAATTATAAAGTGGAAAACGTTACAACCGAAAAAGTAAAAACTAAAAAATGGCGCTATATCCTTTGGTCGCCTGAATACCGTGATGATTTCAAGCAGCTGAAAAAAGGCGATTCAATCATGTTTGAGTTCGGGCTTGGAATCACTGAAATTGAGATAGAAACCGCGCTTGGCGCAGGACCAATGCTGATTTCCGACGGCAAAACCAATGTCAGCAACGGCAACGGTTTCAGAAAAGATATTACACGGGGACGAGCTCCACGAGTCGGAATCGGGCTGACAAAAAACGGTCTCCTGATTCTCGCTGTATTAGAGGGCAGAAACCCGATGGGACTGAACGGCAACGCATCGATTGGCGCAACGCTCGAGGAATTCGCAAAAATCCTTCTCGATTACGGCGCCGTTGTCGCGATGAATCTCGACGGCGGCGGCAGCGCCGCTATGGCTGTCAACAATGATAGAGTATCCTATTATCCCGGTGGCTCAAGACCTGTTACAAACGCAATCGCAATTTTCGATAGAAGAGATTAGTTAGTAAGTTAGCAGGTTAGTAAGTTAGTAGGTTAGCAAGTTAGTAGGTTAGCAAGTTAGCAAGTTAGCAGGTTAGCAAGTTAGTAAGTTAGTAAGTTGGTACACTACTATCCGGATAAATTATAAGGAAAGCAGAAAAAACATAATAATAATCCACGATGGTAGTAAAAAGGGGAATGTCCCAACCAAGTGAATAAGTACTGTATAAATGAGGGTTTGCAGCATAGTATATTGATAACGTCAGATTTGAAGCCTATGTGGACGTACCCCATGATTGGGGAATGCCCCTTTTTACGGATAGAACGATTTGATATTCACTTTCGATTCATATCTGATAAATACCATTTCCCGGGATAATGCGTGGTAACCCGTAACCCGGTCATGCCGTCCCGTGAACAATTAACAATTTTCTATAATGTAAATCAGGCATGACGGGGTCGTTGCGTCAAGAAGATAATAAAGGAAACTCAAACATGGCAAAAACACTGATAACAGGCGCAACCGGATTCATAGGATCAGCTGTTGCCCGCGCCTTGCATGAATCAGGGCGCGATATCCGCGTGCTGCTGAGAAGCGATCGATATATAAAAAACATCGAAGGCATCAAATATGAAATCGCCAAAGGTGACCTTACCGACCTGGAATCGCTCAGGCGCGCAATGGACGGCTGCGACAGGGTTTTTCATATCGCCGCGCTTTATCTCATGTGGACTCTCAAGCCCGAATTGATTTTCCAAACCAACGTTGATGGCACCCGCAATGTTCTAACCGCCGCGATGGATGCCGGCATTGAAAGAGTCGTTTATACATCTTCAATCGCCGCTATCGGTGTACGGGATGACGGCATCCCCGCTGATGAAACTGTCGAGTGGAATCTTGAACATATCAACGACCCGTATGTCAAATCAAAACATCTCGCGATGCTGGTGGCAAAAGAGTTCGCGCAAAAAGGGCTTGATATCGTAACAGTCTGCCCAGCCGCCCCGCTTGGCAAAGGCGATATCAAACCAACACCAACAGGCCAGATGATTTGCGATTTTCTCAACGGTAAAACTCCGGTCTATTTCCACGGCGGATTCGACCTTGTGGATGTCGAGGATGTCGCTACGGGTCATCTTCTGGCAGAGCAAAAAGGCAAAAGCGGGGAATCATACATTCTGGGCGGAACGAATATCTACCTGAAGGATATGTATAAATTGCTGTCGGACATCAGCGGTATTCGCGTTCCCGGGTTGTTTCTACCGCATGGCTTGGATCTATTTTCCGCATGGACACTGGAGAAAATCGCTACATGGTTCACAAAAAAACCACCATTGGTAACTCTTGGCGGATGCCGTACGATTAAACTCCCACCGTTTTACGATCACTCAAAAGCAACGCGTGAACTTGGATACACCTCTCGTCCACTAGAGCAAACCATGAGAAAATCAATTGATTATTTCTATGAAAACGGCTACGCGAAAAACAGGATAAACCTTTAGCATATATAGGTTTTACTCGTTTACCGCGTTATAATCAATTTTGTAATAACCTTATAATTGTTTGTTTATTTACGACTGGGGAATAAATTTATTAAAGACATTCTGATTATAGTTGTTGTTATGGTTGTTTATTTTGCTCTGCAACTGTGGATTCTTCCCGCGATTGGAATATCCACGCGAATGAGCGACGGATGCAAGTAACGGTAACGTGATTACCATTATTTAGAAAAAATGCAGTATCGGGTTATATTTGAGGGTTGCCTCCCAGGCGCCAGCATATTTTTTTGCATCACAAACACAAAACCATGATAAAATATTATCTTGTAAAGACCTATGAGCGTATCCACACGACCACATTACATCAGCATTGGCGACAGCTCGACAGTTGTCGTGCGAGGCATCGGCGCGCTCCTGCACAAAAGGGATTTCGACCCGTTTTGCACCACCCTGATTCAGAAAATAGGCGCCTCGCTTTGCAACAGGTTGCCAAAAAGCACTCGCAAATTCCTGATGGAGCGCATGACCGGAAGCCTTGGCGTTGATTTCAATCAGGCTAAAAAAATTCGCTCCGATGATTTAGCCGAATGGGTCGTCAGCGAATACCCGCAAGCGCAATATGACTCAGTTATTATCGGAGTGCCATCAGGAGGAGTCGGGCATCTGGCATCTTATCTTGGCGCGCCGTTTTTAACACAGCATTTCCTTGCAGGCTTTAAGGGAAAATTCCCGATTGATGATTCCGACAGTTATCTCGCCGGATGCGAACCTACCGCGCGAAAAATCGTTCAAACAAATTCCGACCTTCACGCGATAATCCATTACGACCCTCTTCATGACAGGTTCATTGTCAAACGAACGGGATTCATCCGCGTCAAACTGCTTTTTCTTCATAAGGCGTATCGTGAATTCCTGCTAAAATCGCTGAAACCCGGCGGAACAATCGTTCTAGTCGGATGCTCATTCCCCTGGCTGCAGTATCAAATCAGCGCCAGAGTGAATTTCCAGCTCGGAGGTCTTGGCGGCGTAACTCCCGATGAATACTACAACGGCAGCGATAGAATCGAGGAATATATAAATCTCGAAAGACGAAGTTCAGAGAAAACACAAACTCGAGTAAAGCACGAAAGCTGGCTTCTCTCAAAATACAAACCCGAAAACCATCCCGAATCCGAATGGGGACTTCTGCCATCGTTCGCCGATGATGTCAGAAATTTCGCCGACAGCCAAAACTTCCGCATTGTTGAAATCATGCTCGATCATCCTGATCAGCTGAGCGAAATAATGTTCAACGCATTCGGCAATTTAATCGCGAATGAGCATCCCGACAAACCGCGCAAAATACTCATCGATTCATTCACAAACTCATCACCTGCATTCAATAGAAAAATCTCGGCGCAACCGTTGTGGCTGCCGTTTATCTGCGATGATTCATTCAATTTCGCAAAACGGATTCTCGATTCCCAACCTGAAGAAACTCAAATCCTCCTCGCGCTTCACCCGTCATTCGCCGACCCATTCGACATAATACCGCTTGAAAAGTGGATGGAATATCTGTCGCGCTTTAAAGAAATAAATCTCATCGGCGTTGACAAAAAAAACTATCCCGCCGACCTGACCGCATATTACAAATTCAGCGAAGACATAAATAAATACGCATCAACGAATCCATGCCCATTGAAAGCGATAAAGACAATAGATGAATTGCAGCCATACATTAATTCTGTTCTATAATCGTAGGGGCACCGCTTGACGCGCCCTGATTGGCGTTCCGGAAGAGGCACAGCAAGCAGCGCCCTTATATTTGACAATGGTAGTAAAAAGGGGACTGTCCTTACCATGTGAATAAACACAGTATAAATGAGGGTTTGAAGTATGGTATATTGATAACATCAGATTTGAAGCCTTATGTGGACTGTCCCCTTTTTGCGGATAGAACGATTCGATATTCACTTACGATTCATGTCTAATAAATACCAATAAGCCGGTCTATTCTCTATTAATCAGCAATCCGGTAATTGGTCTCTAACTTAACCGGACAATAGTGCTTATTAACATCTAATGAAAATCTACTCAAGCTACTTCTCAAACCGTATCCTGAAACATGTCGCAAACGACATGAAAGAACTGGCATCGGATGGCTTCACCGGCGTTGTCCACACATTCAGTGAAAACGATTTTCGCTATTACTCGCAAAGTTTCATCGACATTGTCAAGGCATCCCATGATGCCGGCCTCGATGTTGACATCGACCCCTGGGGTGTCGGGCGGGTTTTCGGCGGCGAGGCATTTAGCGCATGGATTGCTGAAAACCCGGACTCCATGCAGGTTTCCATCGATGGCAGCCCCAAACCGCTTGCATGCCTCAACTCCGACAATTTCCTTTCCTTCATGCATGAATGGCTTGATGCCGCTGTTCAAACAGGCGCGGATGGAATCTTCTGGGATGAACCGCATATTTACATTCCCAAAAAAAACGATCCTGAATCCAGCTGGACATGCGCCTGCGACAAGTGCCGAAAACTTTTTTCTGAAATGTTCAATACGGATTTCCCGGACACTCGAACAAGTCAGGTCGAACAATTCCACGCATGGACTTTGAAAAATTTCCTTGCGCGTATGCTTAAACTCGCGAAAGGCGCAGGCATGCGCAACACAGTCTGCCTTCTGCCAAAGGAGTTCGCGCCAAATGACCCGCTCGATTGGTCGGATATCGCATCCCTCGACACTGTTGATATCATCGCTACAGACCCGTACTGGTTCATCGCAAAACGTGATGTTGAAAATTTCGTCCGTTCATACAGCAGGCGAATAAAGGAACTTGCGGATTCAAACAGCATCGAACCACAAATCTGGATTCAGGCTTTCCGAGTGCCGCAAGGCAGAGAAAACGAATTATCACGCGCGGTTGAAATCGCCATCGAGGAGGGCATTGAAAATCTCGCAGTCTGGGGATTCAACGCATGCGCCGATATGTCATACCTCAGATGCGATGATTCCAAACTTGTCTGGGATGTTGTCAAGAGAGCTTTTAACAATATAAAATAATAAGACAAGCAACAAGAAAAAAGGCTCTATCAACGTTAGGGGAAAAGAGAATAGTTAATCTGTTATTGGTGTAAGATTCGGTAAAGTCAGAAGGAGCAAAATGTGAAATAAATCGGTGTCAGACACCTTGAGTGTCCTAATGTAGGGTGTCGGACTCCACGATGCATTTTGCATCATAACGCTGTGGGGCATGGAGAGGGCGGTAGACGAACATTACCGTATATGGCATTTAAAATAAACTTGGGATATAGGTGTCAGACTCCTTGACAATACCATTATCAAGGTGTCAGACTCCGGTAAAGTCTAAGGCGCGAATGTCGGAATAACGAACTATATTTGTCCTAATGATGTTCTGAGTTTTTCGTAACCCGGATTCTCATTAACCGGGAAAGATGATTATGACCTCACCCAATACTCCGGCGAAGGGATGCCGGGCTACAGAGAAGCAAGCCTTTTAAAAATATCCCGTTTGGTAATAATTCCAAATGACAGTTCCCACCAAAGGATATTTTTTATAGAATAGGTCTCTTGATTATTTCGACAATCTCGAATTCAAACAAGGGAGTAAAATATAAATGAAAATCCATGAATACCAGGCAAAGGAAATCCTTAAAAAACATGGAGTGCCTATCCAGGAAGGCAAAGTGATTTTCAATATCGACGAGGTCAAACAGGCAACCGATGAAATTGCAAGCGATCTGTATGTTGTCAAAGCCCAGATACACGCCGGCGGACGCGGCAAGGGCGGCGGTGTCAAACTCGCTAAAAGCCCTGAGGAAACACGCGAAATCGCTGAGAAAATTCTCGGCATGAACCTGGTTACCCACCAGACTGGCCCTGAGGGCAAAATAGTAAAGCGCGTTCTGATTGCGCAGGGAATTGATATCAAGAAAGAATTATATCTCGGAATCACAATCGACCGCTCACGCAAATGCCCTGTAATAATGGCAAGCATGGAGGGCGGTGTTGAAATCGAAAAAGTCGCGGCTGAAACTCCGGACGCCATAATCAAAGAATGGGTTAATCCAAAAACCGGATTCATGCCCTACATCGGACGCAGGCTCGCATATAACCTCGGACTCGAAGGTAAACTGGCGTCAAAGTTCGCGAGTTTCGTTGCCAAACTCTACTCCGCTTTCGAACAGAATGACAGCTCACTGGCAGAGATAAATCCGGTTGTAATCACGGAGGATGATGATGTCATCGCGCTGGATGCCAAAATGAATTTCGATGACAACGCACTTTATCGCCATCCTGAAATCGTTGAATTCCGCGACCTGGATGAGGAAAATCCGTTGGAGGTCGAAGCCGGAAAATTCGGATTGAACTACATAAAGCTGGATGGCGAGGTCGGATGCATGGTCAACGGTGCGGGACTGGCAATGGCGACAATGGACATAATCAAACTTGCCGGATCATCACCCGCGAATTTCCTTGATGTCGGCGGCGGAGCGAATGTCGAGGCTGTCGCTAACGCTTTCCGTATTCTTACATCGGACAAGGATGTCAAAGCTGTTTTGATAAATATCTTCGGCGGAATCGTCCGATGCGACAGGGTCGCCGGCGGCGTTATCGAGGCGTTGAAACTGGTCGATGTCAAAGTGCCTATCGTTGTGCGGCTTCAGGGAACAAACGCTACCGAGGCAAAGCAAATGCTCAATGATGCCGATTTCGATTTCATCACTGCTGAAACAATGCAGGACGCAGCCGAGAATGTAGTCGCCGCTTTGAAATAATCAAACAAGAAAAAGCTCTTCAATAAATCTTTTGGGTTGAGTTTAGATTGAGTAAAAAAAGGGGACTGTCCCAACCAAGTGAATAAACACAGTATAAATAAGGGGTTACAGCATAGTATATTGATAACATCAGATTTGAAGCCTCATGTGGACGTACCCCGTTATCGGGGAATGCCCCTTTTTTTACGGGGGGCAAATAACCCACACAATTTATTGAAACGCCCAAGAAAAAGGACAAAAATATGAGCATCCTTATAAACGAAAATACAAAACTGCTGGTGCAGGGAATAACGGGCGGCGAGGGTAGTTTCCACACGCGCCAGATGGTCGAATACGGCACCAATGTCGTGGCGGGAGTAACGCCCGGAAAAGAGGGGCAGGACCTCGATGGCATCCCCGTTTTCAACACCGTGAAAAAAGCTGTCGAGAAAACCGGAGCGAACGCGTCTGTCATCTTCGTGCGCGCGGCTTTCTGCCCGGATGCCATCCTCGAGGCTGTTGATGCGGGAATCGCTGTTATTGTAACAATCACAGAGGGAATCCCGACTCGCGACATGATCAAAGTCAAATCGATTCTGAATGACAGCTCGACCACAATGATAGGCCCCAACTGTCCGGGAATAATCACTCCCGGAAAATGTAAAATCGGAATCATGCCAGGGCCCATTCACAAGCCGGGTAATATCGGAGTTATATCCAGAAGCGGTACGCTTACTTACGAAGCGGTTGACCAGCTGACCAAACTTGGGATCGGACAGTCAACGGTAATCGGAATTGGCGGCGACCCGATACCCGGTACCAATTTCATTAGCCTTCTTGATCTGTTCGAGAAAGACGCGGAAACGGATGGCGTTCTGATGATTGGAGAAATCGGCGGTACAGCTGAGGAGGAAGCCGCGACGTTTGTAAAGGAAAAAATGAGCAAACCGGTAGCGGCGTTTATCGCCGGACAAACCGCCCCTGCCGGCAAACGAATGGGCCATGCCGGCGCAATTATCGCCGGCGGCAAGGGAACCGCGGCGGAAAAAATCATCGCATTGAAGGAAGCCGGAATTGCTGTCGCTGAAAGTCCTGCGGATATGGGCATCGCAATGAAGTCTGCGTTGGGATAAACAATAATCGAAACCACCACACGAGTGGCACCCGAAATGCTGCAAATGCGATATCAGGTCGAATAACATGTCATTCCCGCGAAAGGGGTTGTTGAAAAAGCCTGTTATATCCCAGACCGTAGGGGCAACTCTTCGTGGTTGTCCTGTATTTATGCCAATATTTAGGGTAGGCACAGAGACCTATCTCCTACATTCAGCACTTTTTCAACAGCCCCTTTCGCGGGAATGACGGTATCTTAATCCTTTCCCAACATTCTCTAACGTTCGAGGCTTGGATAACATTTCTCCTCTCCTACGCACCAAAAAAAATCCCCCACGATTCGTGAGGGACTGAATTTCTAAATTAACCGTTTCGTCTTATTCAACTTCTTCCATTAGATAAAGTCCAACTGTTGAAACCATATACAGTTTATCAGTCGAGGTATCCCAGTCCATTCTGAGTGGTTCGCCATCGCAAATCCACGGTGATGAATAAATCCAGATAAAATCAGAATCGAATTTCTGGAATCTGTATGTTCCACCATGATCCTCAAGCGTGAAGATATCACCCTTTGAGTTAATGGATATATCAAGACCGCCCATGAACTCACCGTTACCGGTGCCATATGTGCCAACGCTGCTAATCTCGTCTGCAGTGCCAGACTGGCTGAAACAGTCACCGAAAACAGATAGTTTGCCCTCAGTGCCGTCCGAGAAAAAGACCAGCATGTTGAGAGTATCGGAAAGTCCTTCAATACCAACCACACCAATTTTCGGATAAACCTCGTCGCCAGATAAGTTAGATTCTGAAGAGTTAAGGAGATTAGTATCCTTGAACGCAATATCCCAGGTAAAAACTGATGGACAAACGTCTGAAATTCGTCCTAATCCAAACAGACTTGGGCCATAACCCATTGGGTTTATATCACTTACATCTGGAACGTTGCCAACGGTATTAGTGGGGTAGCAGTTATACTGCCAGCAGCATGCGACATTTGACGCAACGCTGCCGGAAACCTCCCAGGTTGCAAGGGTTGAACCACCGATATTCGTGAGAAGGTTTCCGCCATCGGAAACATCAACTCTGTCCCATTCAAAATTTGGATCCCAATTCCATGCGCCCGGATATGGATTGTTCATTCCTACATCGCCCTCATTCAGAACAACCATCGTATCCAGATTGTTCGTGAATTTAAGGCATGTTCGTGATCCCGTATCGGGAAAACCGCCAACATTATCAGTCTCGGGATGGTCAGCTACAACATAGACAAATCCCTGCGGTTCAACACCAACATCAAACCAGACATCATCAACCGGTTTTTCATAGAATTCAACTGTAATCAATCTCGCTTCACCAACATCAACGACTTCCAATTCAAAGAATTTGTATGTCTGATATGCCGGTGTTGATGGTGATACCGCCATTGTTGGAATTATATAAGTTCCCTCAGGCGCAAGCTCTGAATTTGTTATATCCGCTGTCCATACTAGCGGATCTGCTGTGGCGAGAAAAGTTGTGTTTGCTCCTGTCAGAGCTGATGTGTCCGCATAAACACCGGTTACATTCTCCTGATGGTCAAGCGCTGTAACTTCGATTGTCGCGTTGCCGCCATCCGGTGTTAATTGTCCTGCAACATTCCAATCAGTCAGTGCAAGTACACCGCCGGTGTTTCCGGCAAGATCTGCAATGATGAAATAATCCACCAGTGTGTTTCCGCCGGAATACTGAATCTCCAGTGGTTCGGTATCGATTCCCAGTGGGAACACTCTGTTCGGGTCTTCTTTCCTGAAAGCGATAAAAGGATCAAGATCCCATGGGCCAAAGATGTCCATGTAGCTATCCGGATTCAGGACTTTCTTGCCGTAAAGATTCTCGAAAACGATACAGGCATCATACACCGTGTATGGTGATACGTTGTTAATTTTGAGAGTGATTTCCAAAATATCAGGCGGAATGAAGTTGTCAATTGTGAAACTGAAATTCGAGCCGACAAAGCCGGTTACATCCATGTAAGCGCTTGCTGAATGTTCACTTGCCTCAATTGTGCCATCCTCAAGATTCATCGTTCCTGATGCGAGTATTGCCAATTCATGGTTGTTTGCATCAGCAATCTGCTCAGGGGTTGAGTCAGGCTGCGGCGTTATCGGGACATTACCGCCCCCGGAACAACCCGCAACAATCAATGCCAATACTACTAGAGAGAGAAAAATAATCGGTCGCACTGTCTGTCTCCCTAAGACTGAAATTAAGATAAGTTAATGTTGTACCAACCTGATATGTAACCAACCTGATGCGCACAAATAATAGCAATATTATTTACATGCAGCAAGATAAATTTGTTATTTTACGGCATATCTTCAAATTGCATTTACTCCACTTAATAAATAAAGTTCAATTTTAACTTGATTTCATTGTTTTTTTTTTTTATACTGCCAAAATTAATTACGCAGTCATTTTTTGTGAGGGGTCATAATGAGAATGTTTTTAGTATCGTTATTTGTTTGTGTATTTTCAGCATTCTTGGCTACTAGCTCA
Source organism: bacterium (assembly GCA_021157815.1). Lineage (GTDB taxonomy): Bacteria > JAJVIF01 > JAJVIF01 > JAGGVT01 > JAGGVT01 > JAGGVT01. The sequence goes on from JAGGVT010000209.1 coordinate 11,393, forward strand.
TCAGGAACTATTCAGTGTCCACCACCTGGTGGTTTTCCATCTGATCCTGACAATACATATTGCCAATCATTCGGTTTTGAAATATTTGGACTCCCGAATGTGGTTGAGGTTACCTGCGATGATTATCAGGGACTCTGTTGTTTTTTCATGATTGAAAAATATATTGGCGATATTAGTTGTTGCACAAACTCAAATTGTTTTGAACAGGGAGAAGATGGTTGCTTGCCGTTTATGGATGGTGGTGATGATGGTTGGTTATGGGGTGTTTTAACTTCTGATGATTCAGTTTGGCATTGTGAAGGTGATGAACAGTATTATCCTGAAGAGATTTACTGGGGATGCAATTCAGGCGACCCTCCTCAAGAATTGGATGGGCCACCTTCCTTCTGCGGAAATTGTGATGATGGTGATGATGATAAGGGGGTTTGCGTGGCTTTTAGAGCTTTGTTTAATCCCAATCTCAATCCTAATTTTAGAACTAATGCAAAATTTGACTGCTTCCCACCAAGCTGCTGGGACACTTGCGGTGATGCAAATGAAGCGCTGATAATCTGCGATGGCTGGAAAATATGTGGTGATCCAGATTGTGAATTGCTTTAATTTTATTTAAAAAATATTAAGGATGGTATTAAAAATGAAATCTTCAAGTAAAGTAGTTCTACTAGTGTTAATGATGTTTATCCTTGCGGGATGTCAGAGCAATAATAATAACAACCAATCAGAAAATGCAGCAAACAATGAAAAAGACTTTGTAACATCACCGGAATCTCCAGATGATTTAATATTAAGAAATCAGATGAATATTGATGAAAAAGCTGCATTTCTAAATGACATGAACTGGACGCTTAGCAGCGTCAATGAGAAAGTTTTTTATAAGCCTTTGCTAGTATTCATGTTTGTCAATAATCGTTATCCTTATGATATTGATGAGTTCATTTCTTCTAAAATTCCTCTTGTCTGGCCTGCAAATCCGGAAACGGGAAATCCATTCGAGATTGTTGATAATGTTGAGCCGACTAAGGACTACTTTGGAAAGATATCTTATATTCGCAAGTCGGACACTAACGCATGGTTTGAAACAGTGATTTTCGATAAGGAAAAAGATGAATATGTTCTATTACAATTGCCATCTGCAGCCCAGGCTGAGAAAACACTCAATGATTTGAAGGAAAACAATAAACCAACGGATTTAGTCTTGGAAAATTATTTCAGAACGAAATTAAGCTGTGTAATAGACATGGCGCTTAGCAAAGCGGAATATCGTCTGGGAATTGCGACGCCAGGGAATCTTGGTGAAGCGGTACATGGCAACTTCTTTTTAATAGAAGATAATCTATCCGCAGATTTTTTCAGTGCGGACCCTTCTGAATCTCTTTTCTTTGAGAAAGGATTTGCCCTTTTGGATGACGAATTCGTACAATTTGAAGAGTTTACGGTCCGTAAATTATCGCCAAACGGAAATGAGTATTTGCATCATTCTTTTGGTATTGAGTCAATCAGGAATCCTCAGAATTGGTGGCCAAATGATCAGGGCAAGTGGGACAGTTTGACAAATAAACATGTCTTTTTCTCAACAAAGCAAATTCTTGATGGTTCGTTACATATCCCGAAGTCTGCCCTTATTAGTAAAAAGGATATTCCGGGTTTGAAATAGCATTCAGGATTTCTATAACTGAAAAAAGAGACAGGCATAAAAGACCTGTCTTTTTTTTATCATTTTAATGCTCCCCGTGATCTATCCAGATTTCGTCACCAATATCCCTTTGATCCATCCAGCCGATGCAGACATCCGAACCATTCGATGCCAAACCCGGATTATACGCATTAGGATGAACAGGGTCATTTATCATCTGTTCATTTATCCATGTTGAACCGCCATCCATTGATTCCTTGAAATAGCAATCCTGATTTGTGAATATGTCAGGCGCTGAATACCACGATGCCAGCCACCGGTCCGATTCCTCACAAAACAGCGATGAGCTGAACATAAATTCCGCCGAGCTGAACACTACCACTTCAGGCATAAACGATGTCGCGTTGGCATCGACTGATTTCACAAACAGCAAATCAAGCGCCGTTGGATACCGATTATAGTCATACAAAATCCCTGCGATACCCGTTGACGGATTAACCGCCAAAATCGGATTCTTCTCATCCAGCCCTGACATCCAGTCAACACTGACAAAAATATCAGCGCCCCAATTGACCCCATCTGAGGATGAGTCGAAACAAACTCGCGAACCGGCTGAAACCGCCGCTTCATCTGACCAGCAGGCCATTATCTTTTCACTTACAGGATTAAACGCAATGTCAGGATAAACAACATCCATTCCAGGATCGATTATGTCACTCACCTGATTAAACACCCACGGATTCGCGCCGTTTTTACTTGCAACCCAAATCGATTCCTTGTCTTCACTATATGCAACATATACTTTTTCTTCGGTTGAATACGGGTCAACACATATCGATGGCATATGTTTGCCAGATGTCGATGCGTACCAGACATCCCAGCTTTCGCCATCATCATCGCTTTTAAGTATGTCAAAGTAATATATGGAAGACTGGCTTACTCGCTCATGAGCTATATATAAAACATTGCCCTTTTTCGCCATGCTGGTGTAATGAAGAATATCTCCATAAGTTGGTTCGTTTGTTAACCTTGCCGGCTCCTGCCACGTTTCGCCGCCATCGGTGGATTTAACAAAGTGAATATCTCCCTTTGCCCAGTATTGAGGGCTGACGTACAAACTGTTAAACGACAAATAGAAATTATCGCCGTCAGCAATCATGTTGTGGCGACCTTCCGTACCCGCCCAGTGACTCGCGCCTCCGGGATTGAAAATGAAAATGTCATCCCCGAAAATAGTAGCGGATGAGTCTGCCACATGTATCTTGAAAAAGTTATATGTATGGTACATGGGCGATGATGGCGATGATGCCATAACCGGAATTGTATATTCACCAACCGGCGCATGTTGTGTATTTGATATGGACGCCTCCCACGGGTTCGGATATCCGACCTGCGTGAAAGTTGTGATTCCGCCGGTAAACACTGATGTATCAGCAACAACAGTTCCAATATCCGCCTGATAATCATGAGCGGAAACGATGGCATCAACCGTGCCGCCATCCGGCTTTAATACACCGTCAACATGCCATGTATCAATCGCATATACACCACCCGTATTTCCACCCAGATGCGCGATGATATAAAAGTCAACATATGGATTCCCCCCGGGATATTTCAACAAAAGCTGCTCGGTGTCACCCATCGGAGGAAATTCCCTTAATGCATGCTCTTTTCTGAACACGATGAACGGATTTATATCCCACGGTTGGAATATATCTATATAACAATCGGGGTTCATCACAGTTTTACCATATAGATCATCGAAAACGACATAGACATCATATACAGTCAGCCCTGACAGATTGACAAGTTCGAGTGTGATATCGAGAATATCGGGCGGGATAAGGTTGTCTATATGAAAGGAAAAATTTGATCCGACATACGGTGTTACATCCATATATGGCGAAACAGTTCTGTTATTGATTTCAATAGTGCCGTCATCGAGATTCATTGTTCCAGATGCGAGTATGTGAACATCGCCACGTTGTGAATTATTTTCCATTGACGGCATATCCGCAACGCTGTCAGGAACAACAGTCGAATTGCCGGAGTTGGAACATCCTGCAGCAATCACCAGAAGTGAAATTATAATTATGAATAGAGAAGTACGCATTTAAGTCACCTTCATTTAGGGATTCCAACCATTAAGACGTTAGCAATTATCTCAAGGTTACGTTATGTCCGTTTATTTCATCAGATGCAAGAGAAGCATACCAATAATAGCAATATTATTAGTGTGTCGCAAGGGGAAGCATGTACATCAATAGGCAGGAGTTGTTGGATTATCGTGGAGTTGCAGCAAGGAAACTGTCTCAGAACATGGAATTATGCACGAAACATTGTCATTCTGAGCGCAGCGAAGAATCTATAAGTTGCTGTGTTGATTATTAAACCAGGTGAAATTAATCCACGCTATCGAGAATAGAGCCTTCGCTGCGCTCAGGATGACAGAAATCGCTCAGGATGGCAGAAATTGCTCAGGATGACAAAATTTGCTCAGGATGGCAGAAATCGCTCAGGATGGCAGAAATCGCTCAGGATGACAGAAATCGCTAAGGATGACAGAAATTGCTCAGGATGACAAAATTTGCTCAGGATGACAGAAAAAGACGAGTTCTGAGATACATTCCTTGCCGCGTCCTGAATTGACCTTGTTTGATGCGGCACACCGGGGCGCAGCAAGCGGCGCCCCTACAACAAGCTGCCGTCTTACACATTCGTTTCTCTTTTTCAGCAGTCCCAAACGCAGCACATATAACAAAAACCCCGGTGAGGGGACACCGGGTTACAATTGCACTATTATTTGAAAATCTGCTCAACCTACTAACCTGCTAACCTGCTAACTTACTAACCTACTAACCTGCTAACGTACTAACCTACTAACCTGCTAACTTACTAACTTACTAACCTGCTAACTTACTAACCTGCTAACTTACTAACCTGCTAACTTACTAACCTGCTAACCTGCTAACTTGCTAACTTGCTAACCTACTAACCTGCTAACTGTTCCTGTTTAACGACTGC
>JAGGVT010000093.1 GCA_021157815.1 bacterium
AACATTGAATTCACCAATTGGGTGATAAATTGTCATTCTGAACTTGATTCAGAATCCATGTTTTTAGCGCTTATCAAGATGGATTCCGGGTCAAGCCCGGAATGACAACGAGTTCAATCGCGGATTTAGGGTTTTTATACATATTAGTAATATAAATATGGATTTGGTATAATATTCTAACGTTCTTAAAAACAACATAAGGAGCGTGTTTGACATGCGCTGTTCAACATTGATTTTATCTGTGTTTGTTTTTCTGCTGGGCTTTGCCGGATGTTCGAGTTCATCAAATAATCCTGCACAGCCTGAAAGCCCGTTGCTGCCTCAGGCTGGTGTTTCGCATGATGGCGCCGCGCTTTTATATCAGGGCACTTTCGAGATAGACCTTGAAACTCAAACGATAACGCAGCATGAAAACAGGGAAGCATCCACTATTTATGACATAACCGGATTCCTGCCGGACAAGTGTCCGGGCGGATGTTTCAGGTTTTCAATCGTGGGCGTTGTCGGTACTGTTTTGGAAATCGAACTGACTTTGGAAAACCCGATTACGATACAGGTCTATGATGCCAGAGTTCAATATCTTGATTTGTTCGGCAAGACGGTTTTAAATCCTGACAGCTATACTGATTTTCTCGGGACGCCAATAACTAAAATCTATCCGTTTACAGCGTATGCCAAAGATGTGCCTGACAGGGCATTTCCAGTTGGGCCGGGCGGGATCGATACCGAAACCATGTTTCTCGATTTCCCTCCGGGAGCGCCATCCGCGGTTAACTATGCAATCACGGCACATCTTCCGGGGAATACGCCTGAGCCGTACGAGGTGAGTGAAATGTCGCAGTCCGGCACACTTACACCAACAGGCGGAAGCGCGATTATCAGATGTAAAGTGGATGATCATCAGGACAATATTTCCGGCGTTTACATGAATGCGATACCTTTTGCCGGCGCGCCTGTCCAGCTTGTTTTCAATGATCCGATGTGGGAAGTTGAATTTTCCAACACAGCCGGCGCTCCTGTGGGAATTTATAATCAGCTGATAATGGCGTTAAGTCCAAACGGGCAGAATGTCAGCACATATAATTATGTTGAAATAACAGTAAGCGAGGATATTGTCCGGGGAATTTGGCCAACGACGCAGGGCGATATCGCGAACACCGGATGCATCGGATTAAACGGGCCCGCTGGTGAGCTCGGCTCGCCTGACTGGTCGAATGATGTTTGCAGGTGGAACGCGCTTCAGATTTTCCTCAATGAAGACATGGCTTTCGCCAGCAGTGTTGGAACCGGTTCGGAAAATGGATACGCCTCAGGTGTGAGATTGAGCGATGGCCAAACCATTTGGACGAAAGCTTACAGTACATCGGCAAATACATATCTTGCCGTAAAGGGTTTAAGCGCGGATGGCTCTATTGTTTTCTGCTGCCAGAGCAGTAACGGCACGATGTATGGACTGGATGCGGCAACTGGGGATGAAATCTGGAGCACTCCGGGTTCAATAATGTGCGATTCTTATCTCACGCTCGACCTTGAGGGCAATTTCATTGTGCCGTCATCGGATGGAATTCGCAGCATGAATCCGCAAACGGGCGCGATTAACTGGACAGCGCCAATAGGAAATGCATACTACTGCACACCGGCGGTCGGCGCGGATGGAACCATTTACGCCTACAGTTATTTTACCAATTGCCCGCTTCACGCGTTTAATCCCGCGACTGGCGCTGACAACTGGACTGAATTTCCGAATATCGGTGAATGCCACAATGGAATCACTGTTCATCCGACATTGGGATATATAGTTATTCACACTCGGATTAGCGGTGGAACTCTGCTTTGCTTTGAGGATAACGGGGCAAGCAGTACTGAGGTTTGGAGACAGTCGTACGGATATCCGTGGTACTGCTCAACTGCGGTTGGGGCAAACGGTGATATCTACCTTCTTGATTACAGCGGCACATTGCGCAGGATTAACCCAATCGATGGCGTAACAATCGATTCAACATCAGGCTGGGGTGACGGCTACGGAGCTCGTCCGGCGATTGGTGAAGATGGCTTGATTTATATTGGCGACCGGAGGAATTTTAGAGTTTTCAATCCGGATTGTACGCAGGTATCATCTCACTATGACGGCGCAGGTTATTTCAAGGGGCCTGCGATTGGTAATGACGGCTGGGTTTATGCGTTAAGCACAAGTGGTATTCACGCGTGGCATGATTAGTATGTGTTTCTGAAGAAACGCCGGCAAGATGGGGCTGTTGAAAAAGAGCTGTTTCAATCGGGGTCCGCAAAAAAGGGGACAGTCCACACCAGGCTTCAAATCTGGCGATTTCAATAAACATTGTTTTGTATCCCAATGTTTATCGCATTTATAGACGTTGTTGGGACAGTCCCCTTTTTTGCTAATCGGTTGAGATTAATGCGAATGCTATTACGACACATTGTTTTTCAACAGCCTCAAAATGCTTGTTGTATCAATAATTGCGCATCCAGTATGGGTTAAGCATTCTGTGTATGGTGAATGTTTCGAGGCCATCCGGGACTTTCACTTTGCCAACAATGTCATCAGTTACCATGACTCCGATGAAATCAATTTTCTCGTTTTTTGAAATCTCATAGGCGATTTCTATTCCCTTTTCAATCATGGATGGCTCTGTCTCGTCGAGCATGTGTGTGTTGGATATCAGTCCCGTAACTTTCAATCCGCTGACCGATTCAATTCTCCTGAGTTCCCGAGTGCATTGTTTTGTATTGGCGTTGAAGGGCCTTGAGGCGTTAAGGATATAAAAGAGATTGTGTTTTCGACCATGAAGATTTTTGCTTATACTCGCCAGGATTCTGGCGCCGATTGCGTCCCCGCCGACATCGACAACCATCCAGTTGCCCGGATCGCTGATTATTCCATACATCGCGGAGGAAATTGAGGGCATGTCGCTGTATGGCACGGATGAGATTACAATGTTAATACCTTCCTTTTTCAGCGCTTCGGATGCCTCCTGGCTTCTGAAAAGCGGTTTGATTGTGTCGAGGTCAACCAGCGTTACAGGCATTTTTCCGCTTGAGTTGAGGCGTCGCGCCCATGTGATTGCGAATTCGCTTTTACCTGAACCGTGCCCTCCGATGAGGATTGTCAGGCCTGTTTTAAAAGATTTTATATATGCTTTTGGTGGCATGCGAATAGCACCCCTACGATTTAGTTTGCTTAATTGTGCCGGAAGAAAATGATGTCGCCATCCTGGACGATATATTCTCTTTTTTCACTGCGATAAACCCCCGCATCCTTGCACGCTTTTTCGCTGCCGTATTTGACCAGATCATCGTACTTTATAACCTCGGCGCGGATGAATCTGGTTTGGAAATCCGTGTGAATTGCTCCTGCGGCGTCATAGGCGGTAGCGCCTTTTTTAGTTGTCCACGACCGGGCTTCGGTGTCGCCGCCTGTGAAAAAGTGGATTATTCCCACGGTTTTGTAAACCGCCTTGATTAATTTAACGACTGCTGTTTCCTCCAAGCCCATCTCCTTTATGAAAATTTCCTGATCCTCCTTGTCAAGTTCTTTCAATTCAGCCTGCAGTTTACCTCGCAATACAAGCACGCCAATTCCTTTTTCTGAACAGCGTTTTTTTATAGTTTCCAAATCGCCGGGGAAGTTGCCGTCATCATCGGCGTTGATAAGAACGATGCAGTTTTTCTGCGTAAGGAATCCGAAACCGCGAATGGTTTTTTTTTCCTCATCGGTGAAGCTTTCCAATCTGAGTGGGCGTTCCTCGTTGAGTATATTGTTGATACGCAAAATTAGATCGTACTCAATTTGAAGTTCCTTCCTGCCCTTTTTTTTCAAATCGTGTTCGATGCGGGTAAGGCGTTTTTCCGCTGAGCTCATGTCGGTGATAATTATATCGCTTTCGATGCTTTCGACATCTCGCAGCGGGTCGATTTTATCGAATCTGTAGTAGATGCTTTCATCGATGAATCCGCGAACGACGTAAACCAGAGCGTCAGCCATTTTTAGCTGCGCAATCATCTGATCGTCAAGACCCTTTTGCTGCGATGAATCATCCTGCTGATATTCGAAATCGTTGAACTGCATTTCACTAAGAGTCTTTTTCGCAGAGTTAAATAATTCAGCAACTTTGTCCAAGCGGTGGTCCTCGATTTTGGATGATCCCAGCCGTACTTTCAAACGCCCTTTATCGATTGATGATTCGGTGAATGAATCACAGAGCGTGTTGAAAATTGTCGATCTGCCTGAATTTGGATATCCTGTTAATGCCACTTTCATTTTGATAATTCTCCCGAGCAAATAATTATATCCGAAGCATTCAAATTATAACCATTTTAAGCGGAAATTATCACTCGATAAGGCAGTTATTAATTTTAAAGGGGACAGAGACCAATGGCGCATTTATAAGTGTATGGCTTATTTCATTTAGATTTAACATCTGTCATAACAGTATTGTTTATTTTAGTGGTCACAACAAGCGCAGTGACGATCGTCATTCCGACCATTCGCTTCGCGAATGTCGGAATGACACGCTCTCAAGTATTTTTCAAAAAGTGATGAATTTTATTTGGAAGACGCTAACGAAATAACTGTCAAACTAATTTCATAATAACTAATTCGTATAAATGCAAAATATAGCCTCCTAAAAAAGCGCCATTGGTCTCTGTCCCCTTTATTCTCACCCCACTACCTAAACCCTCTCCCCCAGCTCAGCTTCTCCCGCAGGATGTCGCCGAAGCGTTTTTCGCCCAGTCTTATCAGCTTAGCCGTTGTGGCGCTTTTACGTATATTGAACGCAATTGGGTAGTTATAACTGCACGACAACTGACCGTCCAGCATGACCGAGATTTCCGATTTGTTTGCTACCGGGCAGCGAACTTCAATAACCTTGTCGGCGGGTACAATCAGGGGCCGACTGCTCAATGTGTGGGGGCTGATTGGGGTTATTATGAGCGCCTCAAGGTCGGGCCAGAGAATCGAGCCTCCGCTGGACAGCGAATACGCCGTGCTTCCGGTCGGCGTCGATACAATCAGGCCATCCGCCTCATACGAGACAACCGGATGCCTGTCGATGAAAACCTCGATTACAACCATCCGGTGAAGTGAAATTCTGTGGAACACAATATCGTTGAACGCGACATAAGTAGCCTTGCTGTCGTTATATCCAAGTTCAGTTTCAATCATCAGGCGTTCCTCAATTTGGAAATCGCCTTTGAGCACCTGATCCAATCCTTTCAACGCGTTTGCCAGCGGCACCTCGGTAAGGAATCCAAGCCCGCCCAGATAAACCCCGAAAACCGGAATGGCCCTGCGCGATGCCAGCCGGCTTGTTGACAGGAAAGTGCCATCCCCGCCAAGCGAGATAATCAAATCAATCCGGTTAAGTATCGAAATCTCATCAGAATTGTGGGGATGAATCACACATGGTTCAGGGTCGGCGTGAAGGATTTCGACCTCGATATGCCTGCTTCTGAGGTACGGCAAAATAACGCCGCTCGCATCGATAGCTCGTGTGTTGTTGGGCTGGTATCTCAGAGCTATTCGCTCAATTTTTTTGTCGCCTGATTTCTCTGGCATTCCTCAGCCTTTCCTGTAAGCTTGGTTTCATCATTCTATAACATTTTGCCGCTCCGGGCAAAGCCGGGACATTAATTTAAGGCGCTTCAATAAATAGAACGGGTTAATTGCACACCGTAAAAAAGGGGATACTTCGACAGGCTCAGCATTTACATCAGTCCACAATAGGCTTCAAACTTGACAATTTTAATGAAACTTATTCATAACCCCACTGTTTATCGTATTTATAAACCGGTTGGAACTGCCCCCTTTTTTACTCAATCTAAAGTTTGCATAATGCTAACAAAATCTTCATAATATTACCCATTCAAACTTAATGAAACACATGGAGAATTAAAAATGAGAACTCTGAGAATGATACTGATTGGTATTTTGGTTTTACTGATGCTGACAGGAGCGACAGTCGCAACACAGGAACGTCCGGGCGATATCCTCGATGATGAATGGACATTGCGCGATGACATCCCGGTAACGCTCGACATCGACGGGATAGAATGGAGCGCGGCGCTCTATCAAAACAATGAAATGCTGAGAATTGTTTTCTATCTTGAGGATGAATCCGCTAAACCTGTGAAAACAACTCTTGAATTTGATCCTGTTTATTTCCTCATGAGAGGTATGCCGGTTGTAATTGACACATTTGCGGTTGAGAAAAAAGAGATAGATTACAAGTTCATTAACGATAAAATGATTTACGAGGTTGAAGTAACCAACTATCCGAAAATCCTTGAGATGAAAGCGACATCGCGAAAGCTCGGGAATAGAGGCGAACTCACAACCGAGGACAGAATCAAACAGGCGAGGACGCTGAGGCGAATCCGTCCGCAAATCGACAGCTGGTCTAAACTCGCAAGCGGACAGATTATCGCCCAGAAAACACTCAAGCCGATTATCTGCCACGCCGGTTATGATATCAACGGCACAAAATCAGCGGTAATCTGGGCAAACTCAAAAAAACTATCAGGCACATTCGAACTGCTGGATGCCACCCGTAACAGGCAGCACCCCGCACCGCAGCCGGTTGTCTATACCGGACAACTTAAATGTACCGGATTCCATATCTGGGGCGGAAATAATTATGTGGCCGATTTCTCCGATTTCAAAACGCCCGGCTTATACTATCTCAGGCTGCGAGTGAACGAAACCAAAGAGGTTGTCGATTCAGAGGTTTTCCCCATCAAGAAAAATCTGTATCGCGAACTTTCAAAGAAAGCGGCGGGTTGGTATTACTACCAGCGATGCGGCATGGAGATTCCGGGATTTCACAAAGCCTGCCACACTCAGGATACGGTTATCAAACTCGACGGCACGAAAGTCGATGTTTCCGGCGGATGGCATGATGCCGGCGATTACGGCAAATGGATTGGTCCCACCACAATCAGCATTATCGCTCTGGCAAATCTACAGGATGAACTCGGCGATGAGTTTATCGGCAACCGAACCGCCAAACCTGATGTCCTCGACGAAGCCGCATGGGGAGCGGAATATCTGTGCAAAGGATATTGGGACGGCAAGTTTCATGCCGGATTTACCGCGGATTTCGAGGATGTCTGCACCTGGCTTGGCGCTCCTGAAAAAGAGCCGCCTCGCATTGTCACGGTAGCGGAAATGATTGAGAACAATTATTATGGCTGTTCGCGCGGACCTGGAATCAGCCACATGGGCGCGTCCCTTGCAAAAACAGGAAGGCTAATAAGGCCCTACGGCGACAAAGAACTCAGCGACCGGTGCATCTCAGTTGCAAAAGAGGTCTATGAACTTGATAAAGCTGTGGATTTGTCAAAACCGGAATACGAGAAAAAGCAAAACTCATACCTCTGGATTCAAGCCGGACTGCTAACATCAGCAATTGATCTCTATAAAGTAACCAACGATGAAAAGTATCAAAAAGACGCAATTCTATTTGCTGAAAATCTTCTCGCGCTTCAAGACAAGGATGGCAGTTTCTTTTTCGATGAAGCAAGAACATCGGATAAATATGTCGAATGTCGATTCCACATGCTCGCGCTGTATGATTTCTACAAACAGAATCCTGGCAGCAGCCTGAATGTAAAGATTAAAGACGCTTTCAAACAGTGGGCTGATCTCACAATGAAATTCGCAAACCTGAATAATTTCGGATTAATTGGCGGCGTGAATAAAGACGGCAAACTGGTTAACATTAAATATCCGCAGGGCAACCGACGTATCGGCGCATTCGCATGGGGGCTGGCAACAGCGGCAATCCTGTGCGATGAACCCAAATATCTCGAAGCGGCTGAAAATCAGATTCAATGGATTACCGGATTCAACCCGACTGACATCTCCATGATGGCTGGTGTCGGATTCGGTCCCGGATGCTACCATCACCGCTACTGTTTCATGGATGGCTGCAGTGATGGCATCGTACCCGGTGGAATACTAAACGGAATCACTGAGGGAACTGGCAAGGCTAAATATCTGGGCGATACGGATACGAAAAACATTGTAATTGCCGAAGTTCCTGTCGATTACCCGATCATTGACACCGATGTCCGCGGATGGACCTATGTCTATTCCAGCAACGAATACTGGTCGCGAAACAGCGCATGGTTCGTTCTTGCCACAACACAAATTGAAAAAGCAATGCGGAAATTGCATTAAGGAGAATAAAACCATGAAATTCACAACAATCACAAAAACTCTGATGCTCACTCTTCTGCTTGTTTTATGCATTAACCAAACAGGCGCTACACAAGCATCAGCTAAACCGAAAGCCGATGAAATTCGCGGTGTCTGGATGTCCTCCTCATCGTTCGACAGCGATGCAGACAAGGGGTTGGCAGGAATTAGGGAAATGCTCGATATGCTTGATTCAATCGGAATCAACAACCTGTACTGTTTCTCAGCTCTGAAATGCCAGCACAACAAGGATTATGATTTCCTGCAGGTGCTGATTGATGAGGCTCACCCACGAAACATGAAAGTCCATGCAATCTGTTGCCCCGACAACATGTTCCCTGAATGGAAAGAGCAACTGGACAAGCATCCCGAATGGATTGTCAAAAACATGAACGAGGATAATATCTGGCTGAATTTCCCCGCTGAGGGTGCAAAGGAACTCGCGCTGAGTTTAATCAAGGAAGCGCTGGAGTATGATATCGACGGCATCCAACTCGATGGAATCCGCTACCAGACTCACCAGGGATACAGCTACGATGATGTTACCCTGAAGGAATTCAAGGATGAATTCGGCAAAGACCCGCTTGAACTGAGATGGCTTAACAGCGGAAGCGTTATCTGGTGCGAATGGTGCAGATGGAACGCCGACCGTGTAACAAGTTATGTTCGCGATGTCAAAGCCACAATAATAAAGTCCGGCAAGGATATTCCTCTGTCTGTTGCGGTTTTTCCCGATCACGAATCGGCAAAACTTCTCATCGGGCAGGATTGGCAGGCGTGGGTTGATGAGGGAATCGTCGATATGATTTGCCCCATGCTGTACACGAAAAATCAAAACGTATTTAGAAAATACGCCAAAGCCGCGATTGATCTTGGAAAGGGCAAATGCATTGTTACCACCGGAATCCAAATCAGCGGGCATAGCCATAGCACACCTGATGAAGTTGTAAGGCAGGTCGCCATTTCGAGAGAGGAAAACGCGGATGGGATCGTGATTTTCTTTGCGACACAATTTACCGACGAATTTCTCAAAGCGCTAAAAGAAAGTGTTTTTAAGGATTAGTGCTAATACTAATCCGTAGGGGGCGGGTTTAAAATACGCTCCTACATATTTTACAAATGCATGTGCCGGGTTCATTCAGAGATGGCAGATTGTCATTCTGAACTTGATTCAGAATCTATCTTTTTCTGGTAATTGGCAATAAGATGGATTCCGGGTCAAGCCCGGAATGACAATGAATACAATTGCGATCTTCGAGCGGCACCCGATATGGTATTAGGCTTTAGCCGATTTTTAATAACACCATGCTTTAGCATGATGCTGCTGCAAACTGAGATTATCGCAAATATAACCTGGAGAGTTTATCATGAAACCAAAATTCCTCATCGTATTAGCCCTATTCTGCTGCCTCGCGATTACCAGCAGTATTTCAGCTGAGGAAAAAATTGATTGGCAGCCCATCACAATAAAAGTCAACGATGTCGCAGGGCAATACAACTGGAGCATCAACTGGGATATCTCATTCCACTACAAAAAATTCGATAAAATCCTCCCGGACGGCAACGGCGTTTTCATTAACAGGCAGATTGACAAAAATTCCTATCTGCCATCCAAACCGCTCATAACCAGAAGCTCAAAAGGCATAGATGAAATCCCCAACGGCGCGAATGTCTCAATGGCATCCATGCCGGAAAGCGAGAGAATCCCGGGCAGCGGCGGTGAGATTTACAATGAAAACGACGGCAAAACCGCTCATCAAAGAGACTGGGACGCTCTGGTCAGCACCAGAGAGATGATCTTCAGGGAAAATGGTGTAACTGATGAAACGCCACTCATGGAAAAAGTCAAACTTATCGCCGACTGGGCGCATAATACCAACAAAGAAGGACCTGTCTATGAATCCAAACACCCTGTCGATCTCATTTTCTATTCATCATTCTGTGTCGGACGAGCTAATGGATTTGTCGGAATGATGCACACAATGGGACTCCCCGCCCGCACTGTCAACATGAACGGGCATTCGGTCGCGGAAGTATTAATAGATGGCAAGTGGCATTACGTGGAGAATTTCACCAGGAAATCCGGGAAAAAAGAGGCAGCTACACTTATGTCATGCTCCCTGATGGAATTCTACGGCAATCCGTTTAAATATAAGGAATACACATCGGAATCGCATCTGGCATCGCCATATTTCAAATCAAAGGATTTACACAACGGCAGGGGAAACTGGCAGCTTGGCGCATGGTGGCACTGGCATTTCATCCAGTGCGGAAAAGGCGATGACATCATGATGCGCAACACGATGAAAAACGGCAGTGGAATCGCCGTAACTCTAAACGGCGCAAACAGCGCCGCGCTTTATCCGAATGCTGAAAACTATTACTATAAAGTTATCAAAGGCAATCCGCCTGTCATGACAAACTACCAGAAAGAAACCTGGTATCGAGCCGGGCATAGAGTCTTGCAGGGTGATTGGATTCGCAAACGCTTCTACATTGGAAATCTCGACGATAAAGAAAATCCGGTTGAGAAGATAACATCGCGATTGTACCTCATGGGCGGCGACACTCAGTCATTCGCAATCCCGCCGGTTATTTTCCCGGACGATGCTGACTGGACTCTGAAAATCAACTCGAAAGAATACAAGCTCAAGGATTGCACCAACGACTGGCAACTGGTGAAGGAATTCGAGCCAACCGCGATGATGCCTGTTATCTACTTTGAATTCCAAATCAACAAAGAGGATTTGAAACAAAACGATTACAATATATTTGAATTTGGAAGCATTCCATGCGAAAAATACAAAGAGCAACACATTCATGTCATGATATATCCTGAGCCGATGCTGCCATATTTCAATCCATACAAACGGTTCGACAACACACGAAAACAAACGGAATGGCGCATTATCACCGACCAGAAATGGGACTGGTTACAGATAGTTGAATACGCCTGGTAAATGGAAATTCCCAAATTAACATTGATTAACCAACACGATATCTGCATAATGCTATCTGAAATCAGTACCATGCTTTAGCATCATGTTTTAACACCATGCTTTAGCGTGGTGCTTTTGAAAACATGATGCTAAAGGAAAAAAATTGAATTGGTCAATGAAATTATTATTCGTTAATCAATCCGTCATTCCCGCGAAAGCGGGAATCCATTGAAAAATGAGAAATGCCAACTCTCCATAAAAGATAATTGGATTCCCGCTTTCGGGGCTGTTGAAAAAGCTCTGAATGTAGGGGGTAGGTCTCTGTGCCTACCCTAAATATTGGTATAAATACAGGGCAACCACGGAGAGTTGCCCCTACGGTCTGGGATATAATGGGCTTTTTCAACAGCCCCTTTCGCGGGAATGACGTTTTTTTCGTCACACTCTTTGGCGTAGTACTTTATGAAAGCATACTGCTTTTGAAATATTTTATCTGTAACACTCATTTCAGGAGATTCAAAATGAAAGCTCTCAGGTTTGTAACAATTACAGCATTATTATTCGCCCTTCTGACAGGCGCTGGACTCGCACAGGACACAACATTCAGCGACTTTTTCGACGAAGATGAAGGCTGGATACTGCGCGACGATATCCCCGTTTCACTTGGAATAAAAGGGACATCATGGTCAGCCGCGGCATACCAGAACGAAGTGAAACTAAGAATAATCTTCCAAATGGACGCTCCAGCCACCAAAACGATAAAAACACAACTCAAATTCGACCCGATTTATTTCCTCGTTAAGGGAATGCCTATTTTGATTGACACATCCACCGGAAAGAAAAAGGAAGTCGATTATGAATACGCGCAGGAGACCATGACGTTGGATGTTGAGGTTGCCAGTTATCCGAAAATACTGGAATTTCATGTAACATCGCGAAAACTAAGAAATCGCGGCGAACTCTCAATGAATGACAAAATGAAACAGGCGCGAACGATTCGACGAATCCGCCAACAACTCGACACCTGGTCCGAACTCGCCGATGGCCAGATAATCGCACAGAAAACTCTCAAGCCGATAATCTGTCACGCCGGATATGATGTCAATAGTGTTAAAACCGCTGTAGTTTGGGCTAACAACTTAAAGCTAACAGGTCATTTTGAACTGATCGATTGCCTTCACAACAGGCAGCATCCTGCTCCACAACCTGTTGTTTACACGGGAAAGCTAAAGGAAACCGGATTTCATATCTGGGGCGGCAATAACTACATCGCGGATTTCTCCGATTTCAAAACGCCCGGGTTATATCGGGTAAGGCTGATTGTCGATGAAACAAAAGAGGTTGTCGATTCGCACACCTTCCCAATCAGGAATGACCACTATCTCGAACTAACGAAAAAAGCCGCGCGATGGTTCCGCTATCAACGTTGCGGAACTGGCGTTCCCGAATTTCACAAAGCCTGCCACACCGGGGATACGATTGTTAAACTGGATGGCACCCGAGTCGATGTCTCCGGCGGATGGCACGATGCCGGCGATTACGGCAAATGGATCTGGGGCGGAACAATGGGAATAAACGCACTCACAACTTTCCAGGATGAATTCGACGACATTCTCGATGAGCAACTTGACGGTATGCCCCGGTTCATCAACGAAGCCGCATGGGAAGCGAATTACTTCTGCAAGTGTTACTGGGATGGCGAGTTTCATGCCTCATTTACACCTGATTTCGAGGACGTCTGCACATGGCTGGCAACTCCTGAAAATGAAGCGCCGCGAGTGGTTTATGAATCGGACTGTGTTAAATACGACTACGGAATCACAAAAGAAGCCGCAATCTGCACAACAGGCGCGGTTCTCGCAAGAATGGGCAGGCAGCTAATGCCGTACAATAAGAATCTTGCCGATAAATGCATCGAAATCGCGATGGATACATACGAGCGTTGCAGCAAAATGCTTGCAGACAATCCCAACATCTATTACATTCAATCCGGACTTCTAATCAACAATTTGGAATTTTACGAAATTACCGGCGATGAGAAATATCTCACAGGTGCAAAAGAGAGAGTCAAAGCGATTCTCGATCTTCAGCTTGATGATGGCAGTTTCTACACTGATGCGTCAAAAGAGAAAACAACATTGCGACCCGGATATCATTTGCCTGCTCTGTATGAATTTGCCAAACGATACCCGAAAAGTGAACTTACACCCGGAATTGCGAATGCTTTTAGGAAATGGGCGGATAACATGATGCAGTACGCCTACCTCTCACCGTTCGGCCAGGTCGGAGGGAAAATGGATGACGGCGCGATTAGAAACATAATGCCCGACACAAACAACGGAAGATTCGGCGAAACTGCATTCGGTCTTGCAACAGCAGGCCGCTTATGCAAAGAGATTAAATATCTCGAAGTCGCGGAATACCAACTACAATGGATTCTTGGATTCAATCCAGCCGATGTCTCCATGATGGCCGATGTCGGTCAAGGTCCCAACTGTTACCACACACGCTATTGCTTTATGAAAGGCTGCGAGGATGGAGTTGTTCCCGGCGGAATAACTCTCGGAATCTATTCAGGCAAAGGCGAACTGGTGGAACTCGGCGATCTGGATACCAAACAGTGGGTAGTCGCGGATGTCCCTATTGACTACCCTATAATCGACACCGATGTCTGGGGATGGACATACGCATACCGAACCAGCGAATACGCCCTCGCAAAAGACGCATCATTCATAAGAGCGGCATGCCAGATAATCAAGGGCTATGAAGAACTGAAATAGGAAAAGAAAGTTAGCAGGTTAGTAAGTTAGTAGGTTAGTAAGTTAGCAAGTTAGCAGGTTAGCAAGTTAGCAGGTTAGCAAGTTAGCAAGTTAGTAAGTTAGCAAGTTAGCAGGTTAGTAAGTTAGTAAGTTTAAAAACACTCCCCGGGAGCTTCGGCACCCTTGCCGGAAAACAGGGGGCTTCAGCCCCTTTACGGTTAGGGTGCCGAATCTCCCGGGCGGGAAAAACCGTAGCCCGGTCATGCCGTCCCGAACAAAAGCAACAATTACCTATAAGGTAAATCAGGCATGCCGGGGAAATTAAGGTGAACTCATGATACCCGACATCAGAAAACCATACGGCGACAAAATAATCCGCAAGCTAAGCGATATCAAATCGCTGTTCGCCGACCAAAAAGCAGTCGAGGAAATCCTCGCAAAAGATGACCCCGTAATCTATGAAGTTTATGCACTCCCAGTACCATCCGATGGCGATAATCTTGTCATAGGCACAACTATTCTCTTCCCCGGCAGAGTCGGCAATGAGTTTTATTTCACAAAAGGGCATTTCCATAACGATCCCGATGCCGCCGAATCAATCATGGGACTCGAGGGGAAAGGCCTTGCGCTAATTCAAGACAGAAACGGCAAATTCGAATCACATGAATTGACTCCCTTTAGCCATGTATATTCACCACCGGGATTCGGGCACAGAGTAGTGAACGTTTCAGATGAAAATCTCGTCTTCCTGTCAATCTGCAGGGCGGATGTAGGCCACGATTACGAAACAATCATGGCGGACAATTTTGCTATGAAAGTTGTAGCAACAGATAAAAACCTGTATAATTACGAGATAATTTAAGATGTATTGCAATTGATAAAAAATCGTTAATCCTGATAAATTCGTTGGCTTTCGGGTCACCATAAAAAAGGACTTGTGATGCAGTACAAAGCATTTACCAGAATACTGGCAATCGGGATTATACTCCTGATTTGCTTTCACCCCGCCCAGACAACGGCACAAGAAGAAACTACAAATATAAGGCAATCTGTAATTTCCGCTCGCCAGCATCATTACATTCCCTCCAGAGAAGCAAGGGCGATATGGGTATCAACCAGCCAATTCTCAAAAGAGAAAGAAAAAGCGCAAATTGAGATGCAAGAGCTTTTCATTAAATATGCGCAGATCGGAATCACTGACCTCTTCGCTTTTTCGGTGTTGAAATGGCAGCACAAAATGGACTGGGATTTCCTGGATGTCATGCTCAAAGAGGCTCATGCGAGGAATATCAAAGTCCATCCCTGCATTTGCCCAAGCCACATATATCCCGGATGGGAAAAAACAGTCAAGGAGCATCCCGAATGGCTGATGAAAACCATAAAGGAAATAAGCCCAAAACTGAATTTAGCCCTTAAGGAAGTACGCGATTTCGTTATCGCTGAAATAGTAACTGCATTGGAATATGACATTGACGGTATCCATCTGGACGGTATCCGCTTCCAGACCAGCCAGGGATTCAGCTATGATGACGCCACCATTAACGCTTTCAAAAAAGAGTACGGCGTAACACCTCTCGAGCTGAGATGGCATAATTGCGGAAGCACCGAATGGTGCGAATGGCTTAGATGGAACGGGAATCATGTAACCACTCTTGTCAGAGGGATTAAGGATTCAATCATTGAGTCAGGAAAGGATATTCCCCTCTCAGCCGCTGTTTTCCCCGACCACGAATCGGCAAAACTCCTCATCGGTCAGGACTGGAAGGGCTGGGTCGATGAGGGCATCATCGATATCATCTGCCCGATGATTTACACAAGCAACCAGGACGTTTTCAGAAAATACACAAAACGCGCTGTTGAGGTCGCTAAAGGAAAATGCCTTGTTTATCCCGGGATAGCAGTCAGCACATCACATAACAAGAATACTCCTGAAGACGTTGAGGAACAGATAATCATCTCAAGAGAGGAAAACGCTGATGGCGTTGTTTTCTTCTCCGGCTCAAGCTTCAGTGATTCATTTTTAAATAAACTTAAATCGTATGTATTCAAAAAATAAAAGCGAGGGTAAACGTTAAATGCTGCATGGAATAGACTTATTCATTGTTATTGCCTTCATTGTGGGCATCTTCGCTGTCGGCGTATATTTCCGTAAATATGTCCGCACATCGGAGGATTTCTTCCTTGCCGGCAGAAATCTGACGTGGTGGATAATCGGAATGTCGATTATCGGCACGAATATTGGCTCATACGACTATGTCGGAGGCGCCGGCGCCGCGTACGGTGTCGGTATCGCGCAAGCCAACTACGAGTGGATTGGCGCGATTCCAGCGATGGTTATTTCAGCGCTGATATTCGTTCCATACTACTGGAAAGCCGGTGTTTACACTGTCCCGGAATATCTGGGCAAACGTTACAGCCAGCCGGTCAGGACAATCGAGGCTCTTTTATGGGGTTGTTTTCTCATCGCATGCCTGTCAATCTTCTTCTGGGCAAGCGGAGTCATGATTGAAACCTACCTTGGCTGGAGTATCTGGACTGGAATTATAGTTACAGCTGTTGTCGTTGGATTCTACACAGTCAGCGGAGGCTTGACAGCGGTCGCCATGACCGATGTCATCCAATTAGTAATAATGCTGGTTGGCGGAATCGCGATTGCCATTATCGGATTCGATTTAGTGGATGGCTGGGGAGGCCTGATTGCTAAAATCCAGCCTGCACATCCCGACCACTTCAAATTGTTTTTACCATTAGACAACCCGGACTACCCGTGGCTGGGGATGATATTCGGACTTGCGCTTGTCCTGTCGCCTGCATGGTGGTGTTGCCATCAGGCGATTATCCAGAGAACTCTCGGCGCGAAATCCGAATGGGACGCCAAAGCTGGTATGTTAAGCGCGGCTTTCCTTAAAACGCTGGTTCCCCTTCTGTATGTTCTCCCCGGTCTGTTCGTTCTCGCGCTTTGCACAACCGGACTTGATAATAAGGATCAGGCGCTGCCTTGGGCAGTCAAGAACCTGCTGCCAGTCGGACTGTCAGGCTTGATATTCGCCGCGTTTATTGCCGCCGTCTATTCAAGCATCGACTCGACACTCAACTCGGCGGTTACAATCTGGTCGAGAGACATATACCAGAACTTCTTTAAAAAGGACGCATCCGACAAGCACTATCTGAATTTCGGCAGATGGCTTACGGTTATTTTCATTCTTATCGCCGTTCCGCTTGCGCCGATAACAGAAAACTTTGGAATTTACAAGGCGATGCAGGTGGCGCTATCATATTTCCAGGGCGCGACTCTGGCAACTATCCTTCTCGGCATTATGTGGGCAAGATCAACTCCCTGGGGCGGACTCGCGGGATTAGTGCTCGGTGTGGTTTGTTCCATTTTACTAACAGCGACAGGAATGAATTTCCTCTATGTCGCATGGTGGTCTTTCGTTGTGGCGATTATCTTTAATGTATTGGTTAGCCTGTTCACAAAGCCGAAGCCAATCGAGGAACTCACCGGACTGGTTTACGGACTTGTCATGAAAAACGAAAATATCCAGAACAATCTCTCAGATAGAGCAGAGGGAGGCGCGTAAAATGATAGAAAGTTTAAAATCAATACCAATCGGCACGGTTAAAATAATCGGAGCAATCTTCTTTTTAATCGTGATGTTTTGGGCGGTAACTCGTCCAAGAGCTTATATCTTCAGGGGAGCGCCTGATCAAAGCGCATGGCGCGACCTAAGAATATGGGCCGTTATCGTGCTTTTAGTCCAGATATACCTTTATATGAAGTTTTAATCATGCCAATTTCGATATTTAAAATGAGGAAATGCCATGGAAAATAAAGATGAACAAAAATCTGTCGCGAATCCCCTTCAAGTGATGGGCATATTCTGGGTCGTCTTTGGGTTAATCGTGGCGATATCAGCATATGCGCCGGAAGAAGCTCTGGGCAAACTCGTAAACCTGCTCTCAGGTCTTATCCTGATAATTGTCGGCGTGATTGCTCTTTTGAAAGGGCGCAGGAAAAAAGAGATTCCCGGCGGGTCAGAATAATTGTGAGATTCGTTACGCCATCTGTTGACAAAGATACGGCTTTCAAGAATCTCACAAGAAAGCGAAAACGGCTGTTTGCTGCCGCATCTAAACAAGCGCCGTTGAAAATTGAACTAATCAATTTTCCGCATTACATATTCACACTGACAATCTCAGTTGAATCGGGCAATAAGGAAATAGATGTTGCGGCCGACGGTATCGTCGGCCTTTTTTCTTTTTTGAAAATTGAAGAACTTTCACTTGATGACAAATCCGACTTTCCAACTTTCGCATGGAAACTGTCAACCGAACAGGCTAAGGAAAAAGTTGTCGCTGAGTACAGATGGATATTAATCAAACACGGAATCCACAACAGGGAACTGCCTAAAATAATCGACATCAGAGACAGCAAACTATTCTATCCGTTCTGGGTCGGTTACTATCCAAGAGGCGACGGCCTCGATTTCAACGCCATCGACGCCATATCAGCCGCTCCCATCGGAATAAAAATGCGCCGCTCGTTTTTAGTAGCTTTCGCGCAGAAAAAAACGTTTGCATAGATTGTAGCCCGGGAATCCATTTCCCGAGAAAAAACGACGCTAATCTACGCAAACCCCGGGAAATGGATTCCCGGGCTACTTGCGCACTGATTTAAAGCAGGCGGAATATGAACCTGATCCAATATTGAACAGGTTTACAGGCTTCTTTGTTAAGAGGTATCAGCGAGAAGGGCAGAATACGATACAATGATATGATTATAATCAACACCAGTAGGTCGACTTTCGACATTTATTTACTTTCTGTATTTTGTGGCTCTGGGCAATATGGTACGTTCATTGGAAAAGAAGCGATTTTAAATTCGGCTGTGTTTTTATTTGGCGCTTCAATAAATTGTGTGGGTAATTTGCACCCCCGTAAAAAAAGGGGACAGTCCACATGAGGCATCAAACTTGATGATTTCAATATATCATACTGCAACCCCTCATTTATACTGTATTTATTCACTTGCTTGGGACAGTCCCCTTTTTTTACTCAATCAAAACTCAACCCACACGATTTATTGAAGAGCCTTTTATTTGAGTGTAGTAAAACAACAATAGATCGAATTTATAAACCTCGGGTGCCGCCCACACATCACGTCTTTTTGTGATTTGTGGGTGAAATGCGTAACTTTGCTGCAAACACCCATAAAGCCGGGACGGCTGTATGGGCGGCACTCAGGTTAATAGTATTTAGGTAGCCTTAAATGTCGAAAGTCGAGAGTAGGGGTGGGTTTAAAGCCCATCCCTACTGAGTATATCGAAATCTTAATAAGAAACCAATCCGAAGGATTGTACCGAGCCTGTCGAAGTGCCGACAATGTTATCTAATTCCATTTGTTCTTTGAGTTTTTAATCGGTAAAATGATTCCGTAATTAACCAAGCCTTGATCTTTTCGGAGGAACCATGCAATTTTTAGTACTGGGAATAATAGCTATTCTGGTCGGAATTTATTTCGTTAGCAAGAAACTTATTTTCTTAAGCAGTGGGCAAGTGATGCAGTCAACGGGACCCGGTTCAATCCTGATAGTGGTCGGAGTGCTCTTAATCGCGATCTCAGGCCTCAGGATTGTGGATGCCGGTTATGTCGGAGTGGAAAAACTATTCGGAAAAGTCACTCCAACCCCTCTTAAAGAGGGCTTGCACTTAATCAACCCGCTGAAAGTTGTAGTGCCTTTGACGATACGAACCGAGGCGTACACAATGAGCGGCACCACCGATGAGGGGCAGGTTCGAGGAGATGACTCTATCAAAGTGCTGACATCCGACGGCCTGACTGTAACTCTTGAAGTAACAGTCTGGTTCAAGATTAAACCTGATGAGGCTCCTCGAATTTACAGGGAGCTGGGTGAAAGCTATGTGGCGAAAATCGTACGCCCAACTGTACGGACCGCGCTCAGGAATGCCGCAGCAAAGCATACATCATCAGCAATATACTCATCGGAAAAAAGGGTGATATTTGTTCAGGATGTTGAGCAGGAGATTGAACCGTCATTCAAAACGTACGGGATCATTCTCGAAAACACCCTTTTAAGGAATGTCGCCCTTCCACAGATGGTTGCTACCGCAATTGAGACAAAATTGAAAGCCGATCAGGAACAGCAGGAGATGGATTTTGTCCTGCAGAAGGAAACCAAGGAAGCGGAAAGAAAACGCATCGAAGCGAAAGGTATTGCCGATGCCAACCGTGAAATCGCGGACAGTATCGGCGGCCCTTACGGCCTGTTAATCCAGCAGTGGATTAAAGAGGTTGTATCAAGTGAAAAAACCCAGATAATCTATGTCTCCTCGGAAAGCAGCGGTCTTCCGGTACTCGAAGCCGGTCGATTCCTGGACAATAAATAGTCTCTTTTGAAAATAGTTTTTTTCCGGAAAGATGATTTTTCTGTATTGGTAGAATGCTGAACCTGGGAGCGCTGGTCTCTGACCGGCACTTGAACACAGTAACTAAAATGCAAAAAAGAAATTCTTACGAACATGGTTGATAAAACCAGTTTATTATTTGGCAATTTATCTGTTAGCCAAATTTCGTTGATTCCTACTAACTTTGTTAAAGTGCCGGTCAGAGACCAGCGCTCCCAGGAAAAAATATATTTGTAATGCGCAAAATTTTTGCTTTT
Source organism: bacterium (assembly GCA_021157815.1). Classification (GTDB taxonomy): domain Bacteria; phylum JAJVIF01; class JAJVIF01; order JAGGVT01; family JAGGVT01; genus JAGGVT01. The sequence goes on from JAGGVT010000093.1 coordinate 20,600, forward strand.
CAGAAACAACTATTCATCCGGCGTCATATTTGGCTTTATTACTTCACCATTCGCCAACGAAAAACCATATCTCGTAAGCAATACGCCCTCATGACGTAACAGATAAACAACCGCTTTACGGCAGTTTGCAACAGCTTGTATTTCAGATATCTTGCTTGCAAGAAGGTCGCGTTGTGCCTGCGCGACAAGCAGCGATGTCGATTTCCCTACACGATACTTCTCCGTTTCCGCCCGCAGTTTCGCCTCCTGCAGCTTGCGGGATGCCGCTGTTGCGACAATCTGTTCGGTGGTGCGGTTAAGTTCAATCCACGCGACACTGACATCCATTTTGGCAAGCTGCTCAAGGTTGTTCATCGCCTCTCTGGATTGCTCCTGGCTTATTAAAGACTGCCTGTGGCGTTCCCGTGAATCCCTGTTGCCAATATCCTGCGTATATTGAATTCCGACCTGCATATCATTGCCGCTGTTGCCTATATCCCCTATTGACTGGTTGAACGAATCAGCATAACCGGTCATTCCAAGCGTAACAAAAAATTTCATATTGGGAAGCAATCCGTTTTTTGTTGTTAGCACATCAAGTTCATTTCGCTGTAACTGCAATTCAGCCTGATTCAAATCGGGCCTGTTGTGCAGCGCAATATCAATATGCGAATCCATTTCACCAACATCAAATTCCGGAACAATAAACTCATTCTTAATAACAATACTCTGCTTAATAAAATCAACATTCGGCGGATTCAACAGGCGCAATAATTTAATTCGTGTTTTTTCAATGTTGCTGCGGGCGTTTATTAAAGCTTCATTACGGGATGCCACCTCCGCCTCTGATGCTATCAGCTCTATCTCGGCAAGTTTGCCGACATCGATCATAGTCCGGGTTTCATCAAGCTGTCGCTGGGCAAGATTCAGGGATTCCACATAAATTGTAAGCTGCCTGACAGCAAGGGAATAATCCCAACATGCTGTTTCAACCTGGCTGATTAGCGTTTCAGCATAAGCCTGTAGTTCATAAATCGAGGATTTCGTACTCAACTGCGCCTTGCGAAGCCCCGCCAGATTTACTGAATAACCCGCACCCTTAAAGATTGGCTGAGACAATGTCAGGCTAATACGCGCGGAATAGTTGTTATCACTGGCTACTCCCCCACCTCTGTTTCCTGAAAGCCCAAGACTGATATCCCCACCGGATAATAGCAGTTTTGAAATTCCAAAGCTAAAATCAGATCGAGTGCTTTTCGACCCGGAATCATCCTTGTCCTGCGATGTTGACACCGAACTCGACAATCCAACATCAAATGCTGACCGTTCCATCCGTTCCGAACTCTCACGCAATTCCGGTTTAAGGCGTTCTATCTTAAACGCGCTGTTGTTCTCAAGAGCCATCAGGATTGCTTCTTCAACGGTCACTTCCAATGGCTTGTTTTTGGTATCAGCATAAACCGGATTCGAGAGCAATAGAATCAGGCAGCAAAGAAGGGAAATGCTGATCGATGGAAAATTATTTTTTAGTAAAAACATCTTTTTGTCCTTTCTGTATTTATTTGCACAAGTAGGGGCATTGCTTGGAATCTGTCTCAGAATTCCATATTTCTATCATGTCTGCATTTTCTGTCATTCTTAACGAAGTGAAGAATCTATTCGCGATAACGTGAATATTTCTCATCAGATATAATCGCCGGCACAGTAGCATATAGATTCTTCGCTATGCCCAGAATGACATTAAATCATGCTTATAATGGAGTTCTGAGACATTTTCCCTGCTGTGCCCTATTCATAATAAAGAGATTCAACCGGATCAAGCAACGCCGCGCGGCGTGCAGGATAGTAACCAAAAAAGATTCCAACCGCGACAGAGAAAGACAAAGCCAGAATAACTCCTGACGGCTCGACAACGGTCTGGAACTGGGTTGCGTTGCCGATGATTCTCGATGCTTCAAACCCAGCTGCCACTCCAATTATTCCGCCGATACCGCTTATGATAATTGCTTCAATAAGAAACTGGCGAAGTATGTCCCTGTCTTTCGCGCCTATTGCTTTACGTATTCCGATTTCCCTTGTCCTTTCTGTAACCGTAACCAACATGATATTCATTATTCCGATACCGCCAACGAGCAGCGATATGCTTGCGATACTTCCCAGCAGTATTGCAAATGTACGGTTGGTTTCACTTACCATCTCGATAAAATCCGCCTGATTGCGAATATAGAAATCATCCTCCTGTCCGGGAGCAATTTTGTGTCGTTTCTTCAACACAACCGCAGCCGCTGTTTCAACCTCCATAAGCGCGTCGCTATTATTTACCTGAATATTAATTTCACGCAATGAATCAAAACCGAAAACGATTTTCATTGCGGTTGTATATGGAATTAACACCTGATTATCAGGGTTATACCAGCCCATGTCGCCTTTTGATTTCAAAACGCCGACAACACGGAAATTAATTCCCTTGAGTTTTATTTTCTCGCCAATTGGATTATCAGGCAGTTCAAGATCTTCAACGGTTTGGGGTCCCAGAACAGCTACTCGCGCAGTGCTGTTTACTTCGGACTCGGAGAAAAATCTTCCCTTTTCAAGATGGTAATCTCTAATCGTTTGATAAGTAATTGCAGTTCCGGTTACATTTACACGCGAATTTTTATTGAAATATTTCACCTGCGCATTGCTTGAAACCACAGGCGCGACCTGCTCTATGGCATTAACCTCATTAAGCAGCGCTTTGGCATCATCAACAGTCAAATTTTGGCGTGTTCCGCTCATAACACCATGCGAACCCAGCTGCCCGGGCCTTACCACAAGCAGATTGGTTCCCATCGACGTTATTCTGTCCATCATTTCGCGCTTTGCGCCTGTCGCAATCGCCAGCATCGATATTACCGCGCCTACACCGATAATGATTCCCAGCATCGCAAGAAATGACCTGAGTTTGTTGGCATATAATCCTTTAAGCGCCATTTTAATTGTTGTCATCAGGATCATTCTCGCGATACCCTCCCATTTCGTTTATCGCTTATAATTTTGCCATCCATCATGCGGATAACACGCTTGCATCGCGCAGCGACATCATCATCATGAGTTACAATCAGAACAGTTAATCCTTCATTATTTAGTTTGGCAAAAAGCTCCAGAATCTCCCCGCTTGTTTTACTGTCCAGATTTCCGGTTGGTTCATCAGCAAGCAGTATGGATGGCTTCGTGACAAGCGCCCGCGCTATCGAAACACGCTGGCTTTCACCGCCTGAAAGCTGATTCGGCTCATGATTCATCCTTTCAAAAAGCCTCACGCTCTTAAGAGATTCAACAGCACGAGATTTGGCATCATCAGCGCCGGCGTACAACAACGGCAGTTCAACATTTTCCAGCGATGACATACGGGATATTAAGTTAAACGACTGGAAGACAAATCCTATGCGACGATTTCTTGTCTCCGCCAATTGATCCTTGGATAGATTGGACACATCAACATCAGTGAGGAAATATTTCCCCGAATCAGGTTTCCCAAGGCATCCGATTATGTTCAGCAGTGTAGTTTTGCCACTTCCGGATGTTCCAGTTACAGCGACCATATCCCCCTCGTCAACATTGAAACTAACACCATCCAACGCTTTTACAACGCTGTCGCCCACTTTGAAAATCTTGACAATGTTCTCGGTTTTAATGATCATCAGTGACGACCCATTCCTCCCGCTCCCGCAGGCCTGTTCTTGGTTCTTTCCTCAAATCGCTTTCGCCATGCGCTTTCGTACTCCATCTCATTTATTGCAACCGTTTCACCCTCCTGCAAACCTCGTACGATTTCAATAATCTCGCCATCTGTAATACCCACCTCAACATTTCGAATTTCCGTACTGCCATCATCTTTGATAACTGACACAGTCGGCTTTCCCTCTTCTCTGGATACAGCGCCTATTGGAATCGTGAGAGCATCCTGAACTTCAGCCATCAATATTTCCACGTCTGCTGTCATTTCCGGTTTGAGAAGAGATTTATTTTTGCTCAGCAATTCGATTCTGACTTCGAAAGTAATGACGTTTGATTGATTAATGCCTTTTTGCGCGATGCGATCCACAACACCTTTAAACTGCTTTCCAATAAAGGCGTCAGCGGAAACATTCACCGCCTGTCCCTGTTCAATTCTGCCTATATCGCTTTCATCAACGTATGCCAGCACGAACAATCGTGACAGATCCGATAAAGTCAGAATCGTGGTTCCACCACCGACATTGCTGATGCCTGACGATATAATCTGGCCAATCTGAACCTGCCTGCCAGTAACAATGCCATCAATGGGAGCGTAAACTTTCGTATCTGTCAATCTCTGTTCAATAGTGGAAAGGTTAATCCGCGCGGATTCAACATCCGATTCAGCGAGGCGCAAATCCTGTCGTTTCAGTTCAAGCGCGGCTTCATCTGTTTTCAATTCCTCCAATCTAATTGTGGCATTGGTTAAATCAGCTTCCGCTTTTTGCGCAGCGGTTTCAGCTGTTTCGTATTCCTCCTGGCTTGCCAGTTTCTGATCGTAAAGCTGTTGCACCCTGTCAGCCTTGGCATGCGCATCCCGCGAACGGGTAACCGCGGTATTATGATCAACCTCAGCTCGCGCCTGAGCATTTACAAGATCATCCTGCGCGATTGTTAGATTCAATTTGGCTTTCGCAAGTCTTGCAACGGATGCTGAAAGCGTAACATTCGCTTTTTGAACATTGCGCTCCTCATCGGCAGGATCCAATTCAGCGACCAAATCATCCTTCTTAACCTTATCACTTATATCAAACGGCAAAGTGATAACCTCACCGCTCGCCTTGCATTTTATCTGGACATCCAGGTTCGAAACTATCCTGCCCGTTGATTCAACCTGCAATTTTATCGATTTGCGTTCGACAACAGCGTTTTTCTTTTCAGATGATTTTGCAGCGCTTTTATCTCCTGAGGCATTTTGGCAACTCAGAGCGCACATTGCCAGAATTGAAACGATAATAATCGTTATATACTTTTTCATGTCCGACCTCTTGGAGGATAGACGATTATAATCTCCTACTGTTCCGTAATTGATTAAGATTGTAACACATCGGCTGGGAATTCAAATTCCGTTCATACCGAACCGCGCATAATATTGCGCATCACGTAAAACATCATATATGGATTGGCATTGAGGCGCCTTCTGAGATAGGCAACACCGTCATCCCACCTTTCGCAAAACGGCAGATAATACCTGACTGCATAATTCTTCTTTCTAAGTTCATTTACAATTCGACCTCGCGGAACCCCCAGGAGCAGCTGAAATTCAAACCGCTCACGCGGGATATCCCATTCCTCAATATAATCAACCGCCCGGCGTATTATCGTTTCATCATGAGTGCCAATCTGCACGATATGCCCCTTGTCGAAAAGCTTTTTCATCAGCGCGAGAAGGTTTTCCTTCATCGCCGGTTTGGTTTGATATACATATCGCGGAACATCGTAAATCCCGATGCACAACCGGACTGTTGCCGTTATGCCATCCAGTAAATCAATATCAGCATTCGTGCGCCAGAGTTTTGTCTGCAGGACTATTCCTGTTGACGGATATTTCTCTACCATCTCACGATAAAGTTTCAGCGTAAAATCAGTCTGGTCGGTATCCTCCATATCAATTGTAACCACGATGTTCTTCTCCACACCCTTCTTGATTATCGATTCGACATTGTCATGGCAAATGTCATGGCCTACATAAAATCCCATGTGTCCCAGCTTGATGGACACTGTCGCGTGATTACGGCTTCCAAGAGCATCAATGGTTCGAAGGTAAAGATCACACGCCGCGTGAGCATCCTCCTCTCTGTCAACCTCCTCCCCAAGGACATCGAGTGTTGATAAAATCCCACGAGTTTTAAAGAGTTTGTCAGCGACGTCAATAGCGGACTGCATTGTTGCGCCTGTTACATAAGGGCGCGCGAAGAAAATAATCATCGGATTGGGAATCAGGTTTAGAAGCACAATTTTAATGTTGCCCATGTTTATCATAATTTCCGTTTGGATGCATAACAAAAAATCGCCCCGGCAGACAGGTCCACTCAAAGCATGCAGATTATACAATTTCATTGATTCATTTCGCAAATCACTACTGTCTGTTTAAAACAGAAATAACTGAGAATACTCCACGATGGTAGTAAAAAGGGAACTGTTGGTTTTATCTGGCTTAAAGAACATCATCCCTGGCCCATCGTCCTGCATCAGGAGAGGGGAGAGAGATTACTCTTACCCCCCACTCTCCGCATAGAGTTTCCCTGCCCCCACTTAGGGGGTACCATTATTATTCTTGACAATGTTTAAACCATGTCCGTGGACAAAACAAGTAGAGGGGCCGGGAGTGAGGTTCTTAATCCTCGACCTCTTCCTTATCCGATTTGCGGCGGTCTATTATTTTTTGGGCTGCGTCGTGGCCGACTTCGTCGTAGTGGCTGAATTCGATTTCGAATGTGCCTCGTCCGGATGTGATTGAATTAAGGTCGGCGACGTAATTCTGCAGTTCGGCTAGAGGAATTGTCGCCATGATTACCTGCAGGGAGCCTCGCGCCTCCATGTTCTGGATTCGCGCGCGTTTTGAATTCAGATCGCCCATGATATCGCCCATGTATTCCTCTGGGATGTAGATAGTTGTGTTATAGACAGGCTCAAGAAGGATTGGATTCGCTTCCATCCATCCCTTTTTGAAACTGAGTCGCGCCGCCTGTTTGAAAGCGATTTCCTTCGAGTCAACTTTGTGGTATGAACCGAAGAAAAGAGTCGCTTTGAAATCGGTCGCGGGATATCCCGCGAGGGGGCCTTCGACCATGTATTCTCTCAACCCCTTTTCAACTGCTGGAATGAAAGAGTTCGGGATGACTCCGCCGACTATGGCATCGACGAATTCAAATCCTGCGCCGCGTTCCATAGGCTCGTAGCGGATGTAGACATCGCCGTACTGTCCCGCGCCTCCGGTCTGTTTCTTGTGCTTGCCCTGCGCCTCAGACTTTCCCTTGATTGTTTCGCGATATGCGATTTCAGGGGTTTTGGTGTCAACGCCGACATTGAATCGTCGTTTAAGCTTTTGCAGGGCGACTGCGAGATGGTTCGGCCCCATTCCGTTGAGAATCAATTCATGAGTTTCCTGGTTCCTGTCCCAGATGAGAGTGGGGTCCTCTTCGGTCAGTTTGGTCAGCCCGGTTGTGATTCGCTGCTCGTCATCGCGGGATTTTGGAGTAAGCGCGAGGGAATAAATCGGCTGTGGGAAGTCGATTGGCGCATACACAACAGGCTTATCGGCTTTGGTTATGGTGTCGCTGGTGTTTGTTACGGTGAGTTTCACAAGAACGCCGATATCGCCGGCGATAATCTCTTTTACAGTCTCATGCTCCTTGCCTTTGAGTTTAATAAGCGCGCCGATTTTTTCCTTTTCGCCTCGTGATGTGTTGAACAGGTTGCTGTCGGCTGAGATTTTACCCGAGAATACACGCACGATGTTGATTCGTCCGGCGAACGGGTCGATTGTGGTTTTCACTACAAACGCGCTGACAGGCGCATTGGGGTCAGGATCACGAGTTTCTTTTTCCTCTGTTCCCGGTTTCAACCCCTCTTTCGGGGGAAATTCAGCCGGGGATGGGAACATGTTGACAAGAGCGTCGGTAAGCGGCATGACTCCGTTGTTCAAAGTTCCGCTGCCTGCGAAAACAGGAATAATCTCACCGGATTTAATGGATTCTTTCAGCACTTTGAAGAAATCCTCAGGCGGGATGTCCTCATCCGAGAGATATTTCTCCATGAGCTCCTCATCGTTTTCGGCGATTTTTTCAATCGTTTCAACTCGAAGAGTTTCGACAATGTCAGCCATGTCAGCGGGGATATCCTCTTCGCGGATTTTTTTGCCGTCACCCTCGGGATAAATCGCTTTCTGTTTGAGAAGATCAACGACACCCTTGAATCCTTCCTCTTTGCCAATAGGGATAGTAAGGGGCATCGCGCCTTTGAAAACCTCTTTGACCTGCTGGAAAACGCGGTCGAAATCAGCGCGTTCCCTGTCCATTTTGCTGATGAAAATGGCGCGAGCGTGGTTGCCGCTTATCGCGAATGAATTGACCTTCTCGGTCATGACCTCGACACCGTCAACGGCGCTGATAACTATAACCGCGATATCAGCAGCTCTGAATGAGGCGCGAGCGTCGTTGATAAAGTCAGGGAATCCAGGGGTGTCTATCAGGTTAATTACTGAGCCATTGTGTTTAACGGGATAAAACGATGATGAAACCGAGATTTTGCGTTCGATTTCATCCTCAAGGAAGTCCATTACAGTGTTGCCTTCATCTGTTTTGCCCAGGCGATTTGTTTCGCCTGTGTTGTATATCATTGCCTCCGCAATGGAGGTTTTCCCGCATCCGCCATGTCCCGCGAGGACAACATTCCTGAAATCATTCACGCTTGCCATTAATGTAATTCTCCTTGAAATACGCAACGCGCAGCTAGCCAAAAAATGACACCCATGCATGGATGCCAACGCAAAGCATGAATCATATCAAAATGGAGGGTGAAATACAAACCGGAAAGGGTGAAATTTAGGTTAGCAAGTTAGTAAGTTAGTAAGTTTAGTATAGGGGGAATTATCGAGTTGTGCCTCTTCGGATGTTTTGAATTTAACATGCAAGCCGGGATATAATGCGAAAAATGGAATTTCATATACCAGAGCTAATCATTTGAAATGCCGTAATTTTGCAGATGCCGGTTATAATGCGGGTTTGCGCATGATTGAATGTGTATCCGGGGTAAGTGCTTAATATATGAAATAAATAATTTCAGATTAGTGATTAAAATTACCATGCAAGGTGATTTGAAATACCGTCTGGCGCAACGGTTCGCCCGGAATAATATAGCCAGTATTTCATGAATGGTATAATATATTCTATGCTGTTGGCGGCATCTGTTCGAAGCGGCCTGATTATATCTGCGATGCATTATAAATTTTTGCGCATGGTATAATTCAAACCGATAAAGCTATATAATATTATCGCATGGGTATAATATATATCTACCAAACGGTTGCGTCGTTATGCCGTTTATATTGCATATTTTATTCCGTCGTGATATAATGACCTAACTATGAGTAAAGACCAGGGCAGAATAATCCGGCTGGCAAGAGTTAAAAAAGGCTGGAATCAACAGGATTTGGGCGAGCGAACAGGGATTGTGCAGTCGTTGATAAGCCGTTATGAAAACGGTGTGAGAAACATCCCAAAACATGACCTGAAAAAGATCAAAAGAGCGCTTGGGCTACGTGATGAGGATTTAATGCCGGATGCCGATGAGCGAATCTTTTCGGAAATTCTCGATGAAAGACGGGATCGCCGCCGCGATGTGGTAAAAAAGGATTTCCTTCACTTCCTGAAGGAACTCGACAAGCTTGGCGGTCGTTTAAGCGAAATAACAGGCGGGGAAATTCAGACTCCGGTGCTGACTGATATTCCGGTTGGATGCCCGGTTCCGGTAATTGATGATAAATACATGGACAGGACGGAATCGCTGCCGCTCGGATGGGCTGAATCTGAGAAATTATTCGGCTTGGTTTTAAAGGATGATTCAATGAATGGCTTGGGATTGCATTCCGGCGACACTGTTTTTGTTAATCGTGAAAATATTGAAATCGGCGGCCAGGGCAAGGTCATGGCGATTGGCACGAAAAAAGGCCTGCTCATACGGACTGTTGTACAGCATAATGACAAGCTTCGATTAATCGCTGAGAATCCACGTTTCGAGGTTCAGGAAATCTCCACCGATGGGGTTCATATCTATGGAACTCTTATCAAGTATATTTCCAAGGCAAAGCTTGGGTAAAAGTTGCAGGAAAAAGATCAAGATCCTGTCATTCCTGCGAAACAAATTTCTGTCATTCCAACGAAACAGGATTGTGTCATTCCCGCGAACGGGCTTGTTGAAAAAGCTTGTTTTATCCCGAACCGTAGGGTCAGCCCTCTGTGGCTGCCCTGTATTTACAGCAAACCTAAAGGCAGGCACAGAGACCTGCCCCTACATAATTAGGTTTTTCAACAGTCCCGAAAGCGGGAATCTATTTTCTTACACCAAACTTAGAAACAAGATTCCGTCATTCCCGCGAAAGCGGGAATCCATTTTTCTTTTTTAAACCAAACTATCGTACAGGTCTTTTCATTCCTGGTTAAAAATTTGGTTCTTCAATAAATCGTGTGGGGTGAGTTTAGATTGAGTAAAAAATGGGGAATGTCCCTACAAAGTGAATAAACACAGTATAAATAAGGAATTACAGCATAGTATATTGATAACATTAGATTTGAAGCCTCGTGTGGACGTACCCCGTTATCGGGGAATGCCCCTTTTTTTACGGGGTGCAAATAACCCACACAGTTTATTGAAGCGCCAAAAATTTCAATCAACTCAATTTTGTTTTTTGTGAAGCCGTTCGCTAAACCATTTTTATGCTCGTACACCCGTATTATCAGATTTGAACCAGAAGAAAAAATGGATTCCCGCTTTAGCGGCTGTTGAAAAAGGGCTGAATGTAGGGGGTAGGTCTCTGTGCCTACCCTATATATATTGGCATAAATACAGGGCAACCACGGAGAGTTGCCCCTACGGTCTGGGATATAACAGGCTTTTTCAACAGCCCCTTTCGCGGGAATGACGAGGTTATTGGGCCTGGCGGTGTTATTGTGCCTAGCAGTGTTATTCGGCCTAATGGGGTTATTTTGTCTGACGGTGTTATTCGGCCTGACTTCGCATTTTCCACAACGCTATTCACAGCATGAATCAGTACTTTCTTCCACAACGTGAATCAATGCATTATTTCACAGACTGATATCGTAATTCTTTTTGCTTGTAACATCGCGGTTGATTTCAATCATTTTCTCGATTCCCGACCATCCCATGCTTACAAGGTCATCCAGTTTTTCCATGGGGAAGGGTCCGCCCTCGGCGTTTGCCTGGATTTCGATTATCCGTTTGCGTGATGTCATCACGAGATTCATGTCAACCTGCGCGATTGAATCCTCGGAGTATTCCAGGTCAACCATGATTTTGTCCTGCACGATTCCCACGCTGATTGAACCGATATCATCCATGAGGGGATTTTTCGGTATCAGCCCGGCGGTCAGGCAGTAGTCGATTAGAAGTTTCAGTGCGATGAAGGATGCGTTTACCGCTGCTGTCCGTGTGCCGCCATCAGCCTGAAGCACCTCGCAGTCGAGGAAAAAGGTTTTATCCTTGATAAACGACAGATTAACGACGCTTCTGAGTGATCTTCCAATCATGCGCTGGATTTCCATTTGCCGTCCCTGCGCGCGATTTGGCGGGCTGCGATGAGAGCGTGGTTTGGTTGACGCCGGCAGCATGGCATACTCGGCAGTCAGCCAGCCCTCTTTTGACTTTTTCAGGAATTTCGGAACATTATCCTCAAGCATCGCGGTTGCGAGAATCCACGTGTTGCCGAGGCGATACAGCACACTTCCCGGATTATTTTTCAGGTAACCTGTTTCGATTGATATGCTTCTGGTCGCATCAAGCGCTCGTCCGCCGCTTCGTAAGTGCATTTTTGTTTGTCCTTTTGTGTAAAGTATTTTCCCGGGAAATGGATTCCCGGGCTACATATTTTCTTTTCGAACCTGCCAAATTCACCCACAAATCACAAAAAGACGTGATGTGTGGGCGGCACCCGATAGTTAACAGGAGAATTCTATATTTGAAAATCAACCTAACCTGCTACTCTACTAACCTACTAACCTGCTAACCTGCCAACCTGCTAACCTGCTAACCTACTAACCTGCCAACCTGCTAACCTGCCAACCTACTAACCTGCTAACCTACTAACCTGCTAACCTGCTAACTTGCTAACTTGCTAACTATATCTTTTCCCAGT
>JAGGVT010000077.1 GCA_021157815.1 bacterium
AATTGTTTTTCAAGTTAGCGGGGCGGAAGCAGATTGTTTTTCAAGTTAGCGGGGCGGGAGCAGATTGTTTTTCAAGTTAGCGGGAAGGGATCAAATTGTTTTTCAAGTTAGCGGGGCGGGAGCAAATTGTTTCCCCCCGCTCGCGGGGGGATTAAGGGGGGGGGGAGAAGACGCAATCCTGAATCAGAATAAAATATCTTTTTTTCACAACGGAATGAAAAATAAATGCTTCCTGACATGTCAGATACAATCGTCGCGCTAGCTACACCATCCGGTGAGGGTGGCATTGCTGTAATTCGCCTGAGCGGAGCGGATTCAACCTCAATTGCCTCAAATGTTATTGAAAACGGAGTAGGGGAAACCATTGAAAATCCGCGGATGATGATTCTTAAAAACCTGCTGGACAAAAACGGAGGCATTATTGACAACGCGCTTGTTGTTTATTTCAAAACGCCGACTACATACACCGGCGAGGATGTCATCGAATTCCACTGCCACGGCGGCGATTTTGTCTCGCATAAACTGATCGAGACACTTGTATCGCATGGTGCAAGGCGTGCTGAAGCAGGTGAGTTCACAATGCGCGCTTTTCTCAACGGCAGGATTGACCTGACTCAGGCGGAGGGTATTCTCGCTCTGATAACAACCGGAGCTTCGCCATCGCACTCAAGAGCTGTCAGTTTGCTTCGCGGAGGCTTGAAAGAGAAAATCAACAGTATTCGCGACAAACTTCTCGACATCATCGCGCCTTTCGAGGCAATAATCGACCATCCCGAGGATGACATGGATGATGAGCAATCGACTGTCAATCCTGATATTCTCGCATTAATAAAAAAGGAAATAGATGATCTTGCCGCGGGATTTGTGGAAACATCAAAACTCGAAACAGGCATGAAAATAGCAATCGTCGGACGGCCAAACGTGGGTAAATCCTCGCTGATGAACTGTCTTCTGATGAAACGCCGTGTGCTTGTTCATGACACTCCCGGCACAACCCGTGATGTTATCACGGAGGAATTAATGCTGGGAGAGGGGAGATTCCGCATTTATGACACGGCTGGATTACGGGATGATGCCGCTGATATCGAGCGTGAGGGAATCGAACTTACAAAAGAGGCAATAGATGAAGCGAATGCTGTTATCGTTGTTCTGGATTCATCCGAACCATTATCGAAAGAAGATGCTGAAATCCTGCGGAATGTCTCGCATAAACCGCTTGTCATCTGCTTGAACAAGAGCGACAAGAAATCCAAATTATCAGTCGATGAACAACCGGAGTTATTCAAATCAAAATCGATTATTCGCGTTTCCGCGCTTAAAGGCGATGGCGTTGACAATCTTATAGATGAATTGAAAAAACTCTATTCTGAGAATGTCGGAGAGGTTGAATCCGCAATTCCGCTGTTAAAGCGTCATCACGGACATCTTCTGAAAGCGTCCGACGCGCTCGAGGATGCGATTGAGGCGATTGAAATCCTGCTTGCACCGGATGCTATCGCGCTTGACTTGCGAATAGCGCTTGAGGAAATGCTCTTTATTACCGGTGAAAGCTTCGATGACATTCTTTTGAATGAAATATTCTCCAACTTTTGCGTTGGGAAGTAGTCAGGAATAAAAAACAGTATGCCTGAATCCAAACATATCTACGATAAGCATTATCAGGGCGATTACAGGGAATACCTGACAGGTTTCGAGATAGCGCGATGGGATGCGCTTGCTCATTTCATTCCGGTTGTGCTTGGGAAAACGGATGTCGGTAAAGTGCTCGATTACGGCGCTGGTAGCGGTTTGTACGTTCCACTGTGGCTGAAACTCTTTAAAAATGCTGAATTGCACTGCTGCGATATAAGTGTCGTAGCTCTTGATAAACTAAAATCGAAATTCCCGCAACTTGAAAACAACTGCAACATCGTGAATGAGCATCAGGCTCAAATCGACGGCAACCTGTTTGATGTGATTGTCAGCGTCGAGGTTATGGAGCATGTCGAGAATCTTCAATCCTACATTGCGGATATTCATCGACTACTCAAACCGGGAGGGCATTTCATCTGGACAACCCCATGCGCTAATATCCTGTCAATAGAACACATCATTTACTCGATTACCGGACAGATTGAATCCACCGATGAGGGCTACCGGCGGTGGAAATCAGAAGCGCCGATTCATGTCCGACGTTTGAAAAGCGAAGAAGCGAAGCAATTGCTCTTGGAGAGCGGATTTGAGAACGTGCGTTTTCGATTCAGGTCGCATTTTTTCTCGTATGTTTGCACAAGATTCCCCAGACGCTTCAGCAATCTGGCTGACAAATTAATGAAGCTTGATTACAAGCTGTTTCGCAAAATGCCCAACGGCGCATCAATGCTGGGTTGTGCAAGGAAGATATCTACCTGATATGGTATGATAAAAATAGCATAGAATGAAAGTAGTTCGGGTGCCGCCCATACAGCCGTCTTGGTTTTATGGGTGGAATAGCATGACTTCGCAGTGATCACCCACAAATCACAAAAAGACGTGATGTGTGGGCGGCACCCGGATTTTTTCAAGAGATACGCTCTTACCAACGGGGTGCTGATGCACTCGGCTTTCCGGCAAGGATGCCGAAGCTCCCAGCCTTTCCGGCAAGGGTGCCGAATCTCCCAGCCTTTCCGGCAAGGGTGCCGAATCTCCCAGCCAAAATGTAACCCGGCATCCCTTTGCCGGGGTTTTACTAACCTACTAACCTACTAACCTACTAACCTACTAACCTGCTAACTTACTAACCTACTAACCTACTAACCTGCTAACCTACTAACCTACTAACCTACTAACCTACTAACCTGCTAACCTACTAACCTACTAACCTACTAACCTACTAACCTGCTAACCTACTAACCTACTAACCTGCTAACCTGCTAACTTACTAACCTGCTAATCCACCCAGTCGCAAATAAAGATATTCATGTCGTGACGGCTTTTACCGTTTCGGCTTGATGTGAAAGTGAGTTTAGAACCATCACGGCTGAACATCGGGAAAGCATCGAAACCCTCATAAAAAGTAACCTGCTCAGGATTGGAACCGTCGATGTCAACAATCCAAAGGTTGAATCCCATCGGCGATTTGCTTCCGAGATTAGAGACGTAAATAATCTTCTTATCGCCGGGCATGAAGAACGGGCAGAAATTAACCGCGCCGTTATCTGTAATCTGCACTTTGTTTGAGCCGTCTGAATCCATTACCCAAAGTTGCAAAGGCATTGGTTTAATCCCAAATTGTTTTTTCAGTGTTGTTTGGAAATCAGCCATTTCTTTATCAGTTTCAGGATAATACGCTCTGTAACATATCTTCGTGCCATCCCAGCTGAAGAACGGGCCGCCGTCATAACCGGGACTGTGAGTCAGTTGCTTTTTGTTGGAACCGTCAATGTCCATTGTCCAGATTTCCGGATCTCCGGTTGACAGGGATGTAAACACAATGCTGCTGCCATCGAACGCAAATGATGATTCAGCATCGTATCCCCATGCGTCCGTAATCTGTTTGAGGTTGCTGCCGTCCGGATTAGCGGTGAAAATGTCCATCTCAGGATGGAATTTCCAGTGGATTAATCCTTTTCCCATTTCAATCATTTCAGGACATTCCTTTTTATTATGGTGCGTTGAACAGTAAAGTATCATGTCATCGCTGGGATGCCTAAAGAAACTGCTGGCGCATACGCCATCGCCGGTTGAGACCATTTTCTCTTCGCCGGTTTCAATATCTATCATGAAAATCTGGTCACATTCACCTTTTTCCATATGCGCTTGCATGATTAGCTTTGTGCCGTCCGTATTGAAATACGCTTCCGCGTTTTGACCTTTATTTGTTATCTGACGCATGTTCGCAAGACGTTTCTCCCCCGGATAGGCTAGAGGATTATCAGATGCGTCACTAGGTTTTAAGGTATCAGTATCTGTTGATGATTCGGGAACCTCTTTTTGATCTTCGGGTTGCTCGGATGTTTTGCTGTTTGTATCAGAGCAAGCCAGTGAGATAAAAAGGAGTAATGTGAAAATAGTTACTAAAATCAATGATGAAAAACGTATCATGTATATATACCTTCCTTGTAAAATAATTGATGCATTATAGCATTGGTAATAATTTTGTAAATTCAATCATGCATAAATCAGTTAACCTGTTATAATGTTTCAATCATTTCTGTGAATTGATTAAGGTGTCTTTGCATTGTACGGAGGGTATATGTCAGACAAACCATTTTCACTCTCAGCCAAAATACTCGTTTGCGACAGCGAAAGTCGATGGCTTTTTATAAAACGTTCGGATACCAGCAAGTGGAATCCCGGAAAGTGGGACCTGCCTGGAGGCAAACTCGATCCCGGAGAGAATTACATGGTTGGATTGCTCAGGGAAGTATCAGAGGAAACAGGTCTGAATGTTATAATTAGTTCCCTGTATGGCGCGATTGAGGATGAAACGGATGATTTCAGAATTGCCCATCTTGTCATGGCTGGGGATTATGTGTCAGGTGAAGTGAAATTGAGCCGGGAACATATGGATTATAAATGGGTCAGGCAGGAAAATGCGCTTGATCTGGATTTGTGCGATTTTCTAAGGAATCTTATCGAGATGAGGATGTAATTAAAAAAATGACACCAGGAAAAATTGATAAAAACTGGGTAGCGGAACAGGTGAAGGAATACACAGATGTACTTCCCCGCTATGACGAATATTCAAAGGTTCTATATACAATTCTCAAGTCGGTAATGAAAAAGACAGCTCCGATGTCAATTATCCAGACGAGAGTGAAGTCGATTCCCAGTTTCACGAAAAAGGCGATTAAGAAAGCTGAGACACGGAAATATCCTGTTGAGGAATTTACCGATTTGTGCGGTGCGCGCGTCATTGTCCAAACGCGTGACTACATCGAACCTGCCTGCGATTTCATCAAGGAGTTTTTTGAAATAGACTGGAAAAACAGTCTTGATGTCAGTGAACGTCTCAAGGTTAATGAATTCGGTTATCGTTCGATTCATTATATCGTCGAACTCAAACCTGGAGTAACATCCTATAAAAATTCAATATTTGATATCCCCCAAAGCATATTTCCGGATGATGAAACACCGATGAAGGCGGAGATTCAGATAAAGACACTGCTGGAACATGGGTGGGCTGAGTATTCGCATGACCTTGCATACAAAGGCTCATTCAAACTGCCGAAAATTATTAACCGTGAACTCGCGGTTGTATCCGCGCTGCTTGAAAGCGTTGACTCATCGTTGTCAAGAATCAACGACAGGATTCGAAAATACACCGCAAGCTATGATTCATACATGACAGTTGACCAGATAAAATCTGAAATTGATACACATGAGTTAATTCTCGAATACTCACCGGAAGAATTCATGATTGCCAGCAAGATAGGAAAACTGGCGATTTCAATTGGCGAATGGCAGAAAGCGATTGATGTGCTTGAAAAGTACGTTGACACTTCTTATCAGCCAATCCTGAGAGATCTTGGAATAGCTGTTTGCAAACTCAACAAGGGAAATACTGAATCATCTGAATATCAAAAAGGCCAGGAGTATCTCGAACGCGCGATTGAACTTGACGAAACCGACGTTGATGCCATATCTTCGCTCGCGGGAACATGGAAGGGGATCGATGAGGATAAAACGCTTCTGCTCTACAAGAAAGCTCTTGAGATAGATCCGGGAGATCCCTATGTTCTCGGCAACTGCCTTGAGTACGAAATCCAATCGAGGAACGATGCGACTGTTGTTTCTCTGATGTCGATGCCGATTAATGCCGCAATTAATCGCTGCTGGGAACAGGCTGAGGTCGGTTCGAATTATCCGTGGGCTTTTTATGACCTTGGCAAATTATATCTTCTTGTCGGACAACCATACCTGAGCATGATGGCTTACCTAAAAGCGATAGAAATTTCAACCGCTTTGTTTATGGTTGAAACATCCATGAAGTCGCTTGAACATATCAAACTGGCAATAGGTTCATTGTATGATTGGGCTGACTATCTGTTTAAAATCGGGATGTTTCTTAAGAGTGGAACTGACAAGGCAATAGATGAAATCAAGCAATCAGCGTCAAAAGGAAAAGATATAATCAAAGGTGATGTAACAATCGTTGTTGGCTCGTGCAATTCGATGAAAGATGATGAGCGCGCGAAATACAGCGGTCTTCTCATTGACGCGTTCAAGGATTATCACGGAACAATTATTTCCGGTGGAACCAAACAAGGTATCAGTGGAATTGTCGGTGATTTGCAGAAAGCCTGGCCAAAAGCAATAAACACAATTGGATATGTTCCAACTGAACCTCAATGGGGTATTGAAATAGATGACAGGTACTCGGAGATAATCACAACCCAAACATCCGAATTCAATCCGTTACAATCTTTGCAATACTGGATTGACATTATCGCGGCAGGAATTGACCCTAAGACCGTAAAATTGGTTGGCGTCGGCGGCAATTCACTCTCATCATTCGAGATAGCGATGGCGATTGTAGTTGGAGCAAAAGTAGTCATTCTGGAAAGGCCAAAGGTACCGTCAGAATTGCAGGATGATGAAATCCTCCTTTCTGATTTAAACAACCTTGAAATATTCCCCACTCACAGGTACATGCTGCCGGCGTTTATCGGAACAGGTACAATGAAACTGCCTGAAGAGATTCGTGAAAAACTGGCAAAATACGTACACAGCAGATACAGGGCGATTTACCCGCCCCAGCTTATCCTGACTCCTGAATCGATGGTCGATTGGGATGATCTTTCGGACGAACTAAAGGAATCAAACAGGCTGAATGTTGACAATATAGTGCAGAAACTCAACGAGATTGGCTTTGTGATTGAAGAAGTGGATACAGAAACAAAAACATTGAAACCATTTACTGATGAACAGATTGAAATAATGGCTGAGATGGAACACGCCCGTTGGATGGCAGAGAAAATGGTAGCCGGATGGAAATATGGCAAACATAAAGACATTGGTAAAAAAGAACACCCTTCGATTGTCTCATGGCGTGAGCTCAGTGATGCCATGAAGGATATCGACAGGAACCTTATCAAAAACATGCCCTGGTTCCCGGCTGAACTGAAACTTCGCGTTAAGCCAAAATAGCTAAAACCGGATTATGATGTTGACTGCATCACAGAAGAATATACATTTAGTCGATAATGACTATGTAAGAATTTCTTCTGTCAGATAGAGCGATGAAAGACGACAGCAACAGAAGACTCGGCACATTTCTCGGAGTTTATACACCGACAGTGCTGACCATTCTTGGCGCGATTATGTACCTCAGGTCGGGATGGCTTGTCGGACATCTGGGAATCAGCCATGCCCTGGTTATTGTTGTGATAGCGAACGCAATCACACTTATCACAACGCTGTCATTTTCATCAGTTGCGACTAACATTCGAGTCGGAGTGGGGGGAGCGTACTATATAATCTCGCGCAGCCTTGGAATTGAAATAGGCGGCGCGATTGGCTTTCCGCTTTTTCTCTCACAGGCATTTTCAGTAACACTGTACGCTTTTGGACTCGCTGAATCGTTGCGGCTTGTAATGCCTGATGTTCCGGTGCAAACCGCCGCGTTTTTAATAATTCTTGTTGTCGCCGTTCTCTCTTTTATTGGCGCGAGTTATGCATTGAAAGCGCAGATGCCCGTTATGGTTTTCATTGGCGTATCGATTATCGCTCTTGTCGTCGGAGCGATAATGAAATCATCCGCCACTCAACTGCCGGTTTTTCAACCATCCGGTGAAATAACGTTCTGGTATGGATTCGCGGTTTTCTTCCCGGCGGTTACCGGCGTTATGGCTGGATTGGGTTTGTCCGGCGATCTTAAAAATCCGGGACGGTCAATTCCTCTGGGATCGCTTCTTGCCGTAATGACGGGTTTTGTAATCTATATGTTTCTTCCTGTTTTTCTTGCTATGGGAGCTAGCCCGGAGGAACTTAGAACCAATCCGATGATATGGGCAAAGATTGCGCCTTTGGGAGTATGGCTGATACTGCCGGGTTTGTGGGGAGCGATTTTCTCATCCGCAGTAGGTTCCATGCTTGGCGCACCGAGAACTCTTCAGGCTCTTTCCAGGGATGGCCTGTTGCCGGGATTCCTTCGCGGGAAAAAAGGTGGCATATATGGACTCGCTCCAGGATTTATAATCAGTATTGCGATTGCACTTGCTGCGGTCTTGCTTGGAAATCTAAACGCTGTCGCTCCTGTCGCGACAATGTTCTTTCTCACAATATACGGCACATTGAACATAGTCTCCGCGATTGAGACTATAAGCGGAGACACATCATGGCGGCCCAAACTCAGAGTGCCGTGGATTATCAGCATGGTTGGCGGTATTGGATGTTTTGTCGCGATGTTCCTTATAAATCCTCTTGTTGGATTAATCGCAATTCTGGCGGAAATTCTTCTATGGTCATTCTTCTCACGAAGGGAGCGAACAAGGCGATGGGGGGACGCGCGTCGCGGTGTCTTTGAGAGTTTGATAAGATGGGCGCTGCTTCGATTGAAAAGCCATCCCATGAGCGCCAGAAACTGGCGGCCGCATGTCCTCGTTTTTGTGTCTGACCCAATAAAACAGATTGACCTTATTCGATTTGGCGACTGGTTCAGCCACGGTAGGGGAGTTGTTACGGTATGTGAACTTATTGTCGCTGACCTTCTGAGTGATAATCTTGACCTTATCAACAAGAGAACTCAAATCCAGAATATAATGGACAAGGAGCATCTTGTTGTATTTGCCGAGGTAAATGTTGTACATGATATTGTCGAGGGAATTACAAATGTCTCGCAGGCAAACGGAATGGCAGGGTTGCAGAGCAATACCGTAATGCTCGGGTTGCCTAAAAACAGGGAACTTAACGTTGAGTTTCTGCGTGTCATGCGTCGATTGGAGCATCTCAAAAAATCATTAATAATCGGGCGAGCGCAATCCGGACATTATTCATCGAAGGATAGTTCGCGTCAAAAGATACTTGTCTGGTGGCGAGGCATGCAGTATAACGGTGATTTAATGCTGCTTCTTGCATACCTCCTGAAAAAGAATCCTGAATGGCACGGCGCGCGAGTTCAGGTAATGAGCATTGCCCCCGACCATGTCATGAAAGACAGCATTGAAAGAAATCTTAAAAAAATCATCAGCGAAATTCGAATCGATGCTGAACCGCATGTAATTATCAAGCCGGAGGGGCAAAGAGTGACTGATTTTATCCATCAGGAAAGCTTGAACGCCGATGCTGTTTTCTTCGGGCTAGCCACTCCTAAAAAGGGTGAGGAGATGGAATACTCAAAACGGATGGAGGAACTCGCTCGTGAGCTGCCAACTGTCTTTTTTGTGAAAAATTCCAGCATGTTCATTGGTGAACTTCTCAAAAGTGACGAGGAATAGAAATATTATATGGTTGCTCATGGCATCAATTTGATATACGATTATTGGGGAAAATGATATCAATAATACGGAGAATGTAATGAGAATCTTCAGGTTGAAATCAGGCGATGAAGAAATTGCCATGAATATAGCCAAGAAGTTTAAACATAAAGAACCTGAAAGCCATGAAATCGACAGTTTTCTCGCGGATAAAAATAACATTATTTTCGTGGCTAAACTGGAGAATATGACAATCGGATACACGCTCGCTTATCAATTGAGCAGGCTTGATGCCGAGAATCCGATGGTGTTCATTTATGAAATCGAGGTGCTTGAAAAGTACAGGCGTAACGATGTCGCACGTTCGATGCTTAACGAACTAAGGAATGAGTTTAATCCGAATCAGTGCAAGAAAATATTTGCAATCGCTGATATCGATAATGAACCGGCGATTAATCTTTATAAATCAACCGTAGGTACTCGCCACAAAAAGGACTTTGCCTTGTTTGAATGGCTGCTGAGTTGATTCAATATAGCTTCTGTTCAAATCCAAACGCTCCGATTGTGGAATGTCCTTTTTTTTAGCTTCCAATAGTAAATCCCGTTTTGAATCCGTTCCATTGTGATTTATAGTTGCTTGTGCATTCTAATTTTGAAATTACACTGGAGGTTAAGATTGTGTTTGCTTTTGGACCTGTACCATCAAGAAGATTGGGGCGAAGCCTCGGCATTAACAACATACCGCCAAAGGTATGTTCGTACGCCTGCATATATTGCCAGGTGGGACAAACAACTGAGATGAAAATTGAGAGGATGAGCTTTTACAATCCGCGAGAGATATTCGACAATGTAAAAAACAAGGTGAATGAAGCAGGGATAGCGGGAGAAAAAATTGATTACCTTACTTTCGTCCCAAATGGTGAAACATCGCTTGATGAAAATCTTGGCGCTGAAATTGGCATGCTTCAGGACCTGAATATCAAGATTGCGATAATCAGTAATGCATCCTTAATCTGGCGCGATGATGTCAGGAGTGAATTCAGCAAAGCGGATTGTGTGTCACTGAAAATTGACTCCACAGATGAAGAGACATGGAAACAAATAAACAGGCCTCATGGAAATCTCAATCTGGAAATGATACTCGATGGAATCCTCGAATTTGCAGCGGATTATAATGGCAGGCTGATTACTGAATCAATGCTTGTAAAAGGTGTTAATGATTCATCTGATAATGCTGAAGGTGTGGCGGAATTCCTTAAGAAACTAAACCCCGCATGTTCTTATATCTCCATACCAATCAGGCCGGCATGGGAAAAATCAGTACAATTGCCAACGGAAGATATAATAAACATGTTCTACCAGACATTTAAAAGCAGAATTGAAAATGTTGAATATCTGATTGGATATGAGGGTAATGAGTTTGCATCAACGGGAATAGTTGAGGATGACATTCTCAGCATTACCTCGGTTCATCCGATGCGCGAGGATGCAGTTGCGGAGTTTCTATCAGCCGCAGGTGCCGAATGGCATGTGATTTCATCATTAATCGAGCAGGATAAACTGATAGAGACAACATACAACAATCAGAAATTCTATCTGAGGAAAGCGCAAACCAAATTCATTTCAGAGAATTAATGATTAATTCTCAAACGTATTGTCGCAGCGTCTGTTTACCACCGCATCACATAATTTTAATCAGCGTCAAAATGCCGAGGAACGCTGTCATATATCCAATTGATTTACGGATAAGATCAGATGGCAGAATCTTGACAGTCAATGTCGCCAGAGGCACTGACAGCATTGCGCCTATTACAAGCGGAATAGCAAGATTCCACTGCGGTAAACCGTTGAGGCTGATATAGAGAATAAATCCGACAATGCAGACAATACCCTCTGCAAAAGATGTTATCCCAATCGCGTTTTTTTCCGGTACGCCGGAAATAATCTGGCCACCTGTAACAAGAGGCCCGTATCCTCCACCGGATATGCCCTTGTTAAACGCGGCGATTGTTCCAAGGGCAATTATTTTTTTCAATGAAAATCGTCCAGCGTAACGCTTCCCAAACAGAATGAATACGCCGATAAGAAGAATCATTACTCCAATATAAAGTTTAACATAGAGTTTCGGCAGGCTGACAGCAATAAGAACAGCGATTACTGTACCCACGATAGAACATGCGGCGAGTACTATCATCGTTTTAAAACTCTTTGTTCCCGGTTTCAGGTCAACATTTCCAAAACTGTGATGAAGCAGTCCGGCGGATATACCCGATATCGATTCCGACAAAAGCACCGCAGGCACGATATGAAGCGGCGAGAATCCCATCAGCATTAATAGGGGAGTAAGAGTTGTGCCATAGCCCATTCCCAGCGATGAATCAATGTATTCCGCAAAGAATGACATAACCAGTAAAACGACAAACAGGTATTTTGCATCCGGAACAAGGGATTTACTGGCACTGAAAGTAACAATAATCAGCGCAATGCCGGCAAGTGTAATTCCAACTTTCCAAATGGTTCGTATGGTTTTTTCACTCAACATGGCCTATTTCATCCTTCTATTTTAATTATGTGTATTCGTGCATTAAACAAATCCATTATCCCTTAATTCCTATAGCATAAGAGGGATATAACTCAAAAAAAACTAATTATCACAACAGTCATTTTATTTTCTTCTTATTATTTCCCATCGCTTCCACTGTCATCTCAGCAAGCGATTCCTTATCGAGAACATCGGAAACATTATCCCGTACTCTGAGCATTAGACGCCTTAACCAGCATGTTTCAAAAGGATAGGGGCAGTCATTATCACGATGCGGCGCTGTTCGACTCGCGCATGGAATAGGCGCGAGAGGGCCATCGAATGCCCGAATGATATCGCCAAGAGAAATCTCACCAGGAGGTACTCGAAGCAGATATCCGCCATCCTTGCCGCGTTCACTGATAAGAAATCCGTCCTTTCTGAGCGTTGATAATATCTGTTCAAGATATTTAGCTGAAATATTTTCCTTATCTGCCAGATAAGCAACGGAAAGCGGTTGCTTACCGTATGACCGTGCAAGGTGCGGAAGAACTCTCATTGCGTATATGCTTTTTTTTGAAAGGAACATCTCTATATAATATATATCCTATCAGACTAGTAGTATATTACCACCATTTGTGTATTTTGTCAATTTGTTTATTAAAATATTGTGAGACCTCTGAAGAGGGAAGAAATGTGTTATCTTTTATTCGCGAAAAGAATGGATTCCGGGTCAAGCCCGGAATGACAATAGCTCTCGTAGTAACAATGACTCAGTAGTGATGATGACTCAGTAGTAACAATGACTCAGTAGTAACAATGACTCAGTAGTGATGATGACTCAGTAGTGACAATGACTTAGTAGTGACGATGACTCAGTAGTGATGATGACTCAGTAGTGATGATGACTCAGTAGTGATGATGACTCAGTAGTAACAATGACTCAGTAGTGACAATGACTTAGTAGTGACGATGACTCAGTAGTGACAATGACTCAGTAGTGACAATGACTCAGTAGTGACAATGACTTAGTAGTGACAATGACTTAGTAGTGACGATGACTCCCAGAATGGCACAAGATTGTCATTCCGGGCTTGACCCGGAATCCATTCTTTTCTAGAGGTTTTAAGATCAAGATATTAGTTGTTTTTAGCGTTTTAGATTTGATACAAGGCAATCAAAATTGGAAGACCTGATTCTACAATCAATAGCGATAAGCGCCATACTCGGTATGGTTGGATTGCTTCTTGGGCGATGTTTCAGGGTTCCTTCACTGCTTTTCCTAATGATACTGGGCATTTTAGCCGGGCCTACATTCCTTAACTGGATTCAGCCTGCCGCTCTCGAAGGAATCATGATGCCGTTTATCGAGATTGCAGTGGCGATTATTATCTTTGAGGCTGGTCTCGCTCTTCCAATTTCAGGTCTGAAAGCTAATTCACTCGCAATCAATCGAATGTTATTTCTTGTACTGCCGTTTACAGGCGTAACGGCGATGTTGGTTGCGAAAATCTTTGTCGGTTTGCCGTGGGTTTCAGCAGCATTATTTGGCGCGATTATCGTGGTAACAGGGCCGACTGTAATAGGGCCGCTTCTAAGAAATGTCGCGCTTAACAAGAGAGTGGACAAATTATTCAGATGGGAATCAGTCTGGGCGGATTGCATAGGTGTCATTCTCGCCGGAGTTGTGCTGGAGGGTATGTTTGCTCCATCAGAGGTTGGAATACTGCCACTGATATTCGTTAACCGCCTTGCCGCTGGTGTGATTATCGGAATTGTCGCGGGATTCCTGCTGGGAAGATTCATCATTCCATGGACAAACAGGATGGGCGATCCCGGCCTTCCGCAAATGCTTGTTTTAGCCAGCGCGATTGGGGTTTTCTTTCTTTCGAACATTGTGTCTGATTCCTCAGGCGTGGTAGCCGCGGCGGTTGCGGGACTGGTGCTTGCGCGATATCCGCTCAGCGGCCTGGAGGGAATCAAGCATTTCAAGGAACAAATTACCAGATTCATTGTTGCGTTTTTGTTTGTGCTGCTGTCAGCGCAGATTGATCTTCGCACACTTGATGCCCCTTGGGTTATTTTGATTGCAGCTGCGGTTGTTATCATTTTCGTAATAAGACCGGTCGCGGTTTTACTCGCGCTTTGGAAAACGCCGCTTTCATTCGCTGAGCGGTTTTATGTCGGATTAATGGGACCCCGTGGAATAATCGCGGCAGCAATGGCGTCATATTACAGCTTCGTTCTCGCGGAACCATCAAATGAATCGACTGATATTCTTCTTCTAACTTTCATTGTGATTTTCATCTCAGGCGGATTCGCATCCCTTTTCGGAAAACCGCTGGCACGTCTGTTGAAAGTCTCGCTTGCGGATACTCGCACGGGAATAATAATCGTGGGATACAGCGAATTTGCGCGGCAGTTTGCTCTGTTGCTGCTTAAGTATGTTCCCGTTGTGGTTGTGGACAGCAATCCGGATAAGTGCAACAGGGCAAAGCGCGAATGTGCATGGAGCGTTTGTGAAAACGGCCTGTCAGGCAAAGTGTACGAGGATCTCATGCAGAAAGGATTCCGTCGAGTTCTTGTCCTCACACCGAACGCGTCGTTAAACAGGCTGATAGCGACTAAAGCGCAGACGCATGTCGGCGCGGATAAAGTCTATGTTTCGGTAGGAACCGCTGAGGAAACCGATAAATCAATCAAGAAAATGTCTGTTAACATCCTTGCTTTTTCAGCATCCGGTTTTGATATCGCTCTGGCAAACGAGATGATGATTCGCGACTGTGCAAAAATCGACATTGTTGATATGGCGAATTGTCCCAGCGAGGTGGGAATAGAAACACTCGCGTTTGAAACCCCGGATGGCGGAATTAAAATCGCAAAGGCTGAAAGTGCAAAAACCGGCAACGCGATATGTTTCATCTTTGACAAGCAAATACCTGTAAACAAGAGTTAAAACTGGTCTCTGACGGGTAGGCTTTTCCTGGGAGCGCTGGATTCCATCCGGCGCACAAAGGCGTTCCCCCTTTTATGAATACACGTCGGGTGCCGCCCACACATCACGTCTTTTTGTGATTTGTGGGTGAAATGCGTAACTTCGCAACATGTCACCCATAAAGCCGGGACGGCTGTATGGGCGGCACCCGGTTTAATAGTATTTAGGCAGCCTGAAATGTTGAAAGTCGATATCAAGCCGGCGTACAAAGGAGTCCCGCCTTTTTAATCATCATTTCCAAGTAAAACCTATTGACAAATCTTAAATTTATGGCATAAATAACCCGAGTTATGTCAGGCGTGAAGCCATCCCGACTCTCTGAATCTGGATGGCTTCATTTATATAGGAGACCCGATGAAAATAATCATCATAGACAACTACGATTCCTTCACTTACAACCTTGCGCAATTATTCAGCAGATATTCTCTGGATGTGCGTGTTTATCGCAACGATGAAATCGACACGAACGATATCCAATCCATGAACCCTGATTATATCTGCATATCACCGGGCCCAAAAACGCCTGATGATGCCGGAATCAGTGGGGATGTTGTGCGGCGATTCGGTACTCGAGTGCCAATTCTGGGCGTATGCCTCGGCATGCAGGTTATCAACGAGGTGTTTGGCGGAATAACCGTAAGAGCCGACAATCCGCTGCACGGGAAAGTCTCGACGATCAACCATTCCAGCGATGGAATATTTTCAAACATCCCTTCCCCGTTTAAAGCGGCACGATATCATTCACTGAAAATCGAAACTAACTCAAATCATCTTGAAATTCTGGCACACTCGGATGATGGCGTTATCATGGGAATCCAGCATATGTCTTTTCCGATATGCGGTGTGCAATTTCATCCCGAATCGTTCATGACACAATACGGTGATATCATCATCGAGAATTTCCTGATGTTGAAGCCGGTTCTTGTGGATTACTCAGAAGAAAATATTTCTATTCACCAATAGCGTGAATCACGATGAACAATCCGTTTGAAAGTGAAAAGCAAATTAGCCTTGTCGAGGACAGGTTAATCGTGCATGGCATGGATGATTCTGAATTCCTGGTTGAAGCGCGGAATATCGTTTCAAACCCTTTATCTATACTGCTTCTTAGCGGTGGATGCTCCGACACAAACCGCTATTCAATAATCGGATACCATCCTTTTCTGAATATCATTTCCAAAGATTCCTCTGTTTACATACAGACTCCCGGTAGCACAACCATTTTGAAAGAAAATCCACTTGATGTAATCGACAAGGTATTTGACAGCCTTAAGCCTGGCTATCCGCTTGAACGCCTGCCATTTCAAGGCGGCGCAATGGGCTATCTCGCGTATGAATTGAAAAATCAAATTGAGAAACTTCCTCAAACAGCTGAGGATAATCTCGAATTGCCTGATGTTTTTCTTATGTTTCCCTCTCAAATTCTGATTCACGACAGGAAGCAAAAGAGCCTGCGATTATGCAAGCTCTCCGTGGATGGCATCGATGCTTATATCAGGTATCCCGCATCCAAACCGGCAAATGAAAATCAGCAGTCATCGATGATTGGTGAAATCACCAGCAACACCACTTACGAGCAATACATCGACTCTGTGCGCCAAATCAAGGAGTACATACTAAGCGGTGATATCTATCAGGTAAATCTGTCACAGCGATTTTCAGTCCCCTTCAATAATGACCCATTCTCTCTTTTTACTTGCTTGTATGATCAAAACCCCGCGCCGTTTTATTCATTCATCAACGCTAATGACCATTATGTAATCTCAACATCCATGGAGCGATTCCTGTATCAAAAGGATTCCTATATCGAAACCCGTCCCATAAAAGGCACAAGGAAGCGTGGTGAAACTGATATCGAGGATAAAGCGCTTCGAGAAGAGCTGGAATCAAGCGCCAAGGAAGATGCTGAACTGTCGATGATAGTTGACCTTCTGAGAAACGACCTTGGCAAAGTTTGCAAACCATCAAGTGTTGAGATTATCAGGCACAGGGAAATAGAGGAATACCAGAATGTGTTTCATACTGTTTCGACAGTCACCGGTGAACTTATTAAAAGTACCAGTTACGGTGATTTGCTCAGGGCGACATTTCCCGGCGGTTCCATTACAGGATGCCCTAAAATCCGCGCCATGGAAATAATCGATGAGCTTGAATCGGATGTTCGCCACGTTTACACCGGATCAATCGGATATTTTGGCTTTCACGGGAATCTTGATTTGAATATCGCCATTCGAACCGCGGTTATCGCGGATGGCACTTGCAATTTAGGCGTAGGCGGCGGTATTGTTCATGATTCAATCGAGGAGGATGAATATCAGGAAACTCTTCAAAAGGGAAAGACGTTTTTTGATGTAATTAGAGAGATGAGTGAAGAGTCCAATCCGTGATAGGATTTAAAGAGGCCAATCCATGATAGGATTTGAAGAGGCCAATTCATGATAGGATTTGAAGAGGCCAATTCATGATAGGATTTGAAGAGGCCAATTCATGATAGGATTTGAAGAGGCCAATTCATGATAGGATTTGATGTCATTCCGGGCTTGACCCGGAATCCATTCTATAACCGAAAAAAGATGGATTCTGAATCAAGTTCAGAATGACAGTAAGATGGATTCTGAATCAAGTTCAGAATGACAGTAAGATGGATTCTGAATCAAGTTCAGAATGACAG
>JAGGVT010000107.1 GCA_021157815.1 bacterium
GAAAAAGCCTATTATATCCCAGACCGTAGGGGCAACTCTCCGTGGTTGCCCCGTATTTATGCCAATATTTAGGGTAGGCACAGAGACCTACCCCCTACATTCAGCCCTTTTTCAACATCCCCTGGAAGCCCGCAGCACAAACTTAGGAATATTAGCATTAATTTGAATGCAACTTGGTATAACTTGCTAACCTGCCAACCTGCCAACCTGCTAACCTGCCAACCTGCTAACCTACTAACCTGCCAACCTGCTAACCTACTAACCTGCCAACCTGCCAACCTACTAACCTGCTAACTTGCTAACCTGCTAACTCGCTAACCTGCTAACTTATCAACCTTAATCTTTTTGCAACAGTTTTAAAATGCTGTTATAATCACATCTGACAGCGTTTTGCTCTTTAATTTCCTGATTAGCAGGAGTTTATGCCATGCACCATCTCATTCAGGGAGATGACGAATACCTGGTCGCTGTAAAGCGTGATGAGCTTCAGGCGAGTTTCCTGCGCGATGGTGATGCAACCATTGAACATCTGGATGGCACGAATAAAAAAACTGACCTGACCTCGCTTTTTCAATCCACTTCAACACTATCATTCTTCGAGACACGAAAAATTGTAATTCTCGAAAACGCCAGTGAGTTTTTCGAGCGGGAAAAGAAATATCTGGCAAAAAAGGCCGGGATGAAAATCCTGGAGGACACGCTCTCGGTTGGCGATGATGTCCTTTTGATTTTATGCTCGTATGAAAAGAGAATCGCGAAAAACACTCGTGTCTATAAAATGATCAGCCAGATGGGGAAAGTCACGGAACTGAAAAGAATGTGGCACGACCCCAACGAGGGTTTGACGGGAGATCTTCAACGTTGGGTTCGCGCTGAAACAGCGAAGCGAAAACTCAATCTATCGGCAAAACAGCAGAATATGCTTGTTGCCCGTGTCGGCAGTGATCTCAGGCAAATCGCCAATGAACTCGACAAGTTAAAAGTCTATCTTGATGACGATCCTGTGTCGAATCTGGATGCCAAAACACTGGCACATCTTGTGCCCCCAAGCCGAGAGTTGATAATCTTTAATCTCATCGACGCTGTCGCGCAGAAAAACTGTAAAAGAGCGCTGGCGTTTGTTAAAGACCTGACTACAAGCGGTTTAAGCGAATCGCATATTATAATGATGCTGCACCGTCAACTGCGGCAGATTTACTCATGGCGGATTCTGGCAAAAAGGGAAATACCTGAAAACGATATTACTGCGGAACTTGGATTGACTCCTTTTACAACGCGAAAGTTGAAATCGCAAATCGGCAAATTCCCAACCAATAGTTTCCCCAGAATAATCAGCGCCCTTATATTAGCTGACGAGGAAGTAAAAAGCTCATCAATGGATAAACGGTTCATTCTGGAAAAACTGATAATCAGGCTGACGGGGTGAAATAGTGGCCCGTCGAAAAAATAATAACAAACAAAATTCCCCTGTTCCCAAAATCAATTTTCAGAGCCTGAGGCTGTATGGTTTTTGGGCGCTAATCATTATTGTTATTTTTGGCGTTTTGATTTTTCTCGGCAGTAGTGTTTTCCTCAATTTTTACCGCGAACATATAACAGATTACATAAATAAATACTCTGAAGGGCATCTGGTTGTCGCTGAAATAAAGGGGAATATCGCATCATATCTTATCCTGGAGGATGTTTACTACACAGTCAAGGATGTTGTCCCTCCGGAATATGTATTCACAAGCGACAGCATAGCCCTTAAATTCAGCATCTGGGACCTTCTCTCCAGAAATGTAATTCCTAAAAAAGTTATTCTTGACGGCTTTGCTCTTCACATCAGGCAGGATGAAGATGGTAATTACATACTCCCCCGCATTACACCACCTCCTGAAAATGCTCAGGGTGGACAAATGAGCATGCCGGATATGAGAATAATCATTAAGAACTCAAGCCTTGATTACACTGAAAACAAGCGCAAATTTAAAAACCCTCTGGAATTAAATGTGGATGATATCAATGCGAGTGTCTTTCTGAATAAATCGGGCAAGCTTAAAATTCGAAGATGCACAGGCAAATTCCTGGAATCCGAATTATCCGCTCGAGGTGAAATAGAAACTTTTTCATCGTATGAATCCAGTTTGAAATTAGATGTTGAGAAAATCGCGTTGTGGCAGCTTGCCAACACGCTGGGACGTCTCTTCCCATCCGAAAGCAAACTCAGACCAACCGGAGACGGTGAAATACAGGTCAGGATTTCAGGTCCTATACTTAATCCGAGAATTGAGGGCAAAGGCCATCTGGACAAAGCGACAATCGGCAAATTCCATATTGAGGATGCGCATTTCAAACTGAAATACATGAATAAAAATGTCGAACTGACAGAAGGAATTGCGAAATGTTACGACGGCAGAATCATTATATCTGGAGAAATTAATGCGGATGCTAATCCGCCGAAATTTAAACTGGATGCCAAAATGAAGGATTTCAACCTGGGCATGTATATAAAGCAGCTGGAGTGTGGTGTTGATCCGGTTTCAGGTTCGTTTGACGGCAAATTCACATGCAGCGGTGATTTTGTCAATCTGTCCGGTTTTAAAGGGGAAGGCGAATTAAGCTGCGAAAACGGCATGTACCTGAATCCATTCAAGAAAGCATCAACCGGCTTGTTTAAAAAACGCCAGGAAGTGCGAATGGGATTCAAAAGCCTTGACATGGACCTGGCAATAAATGAATTGGAGGTTTTCCTGAACAGGTTTGAGATGGAAAGCAGCTCGACCAAAATAGACGCTGATGGGATAATCGATTTCGACGGCTCAATGAATCTGGAGGGAACAATCATCGCTGACAGTCAACTGTTCAAGTTCAATGAGAGATTCAGCGAGTTATTTGAACTGCTCCCTGCACGTAATGTAAACATTCCAGTCAGGTTCAGGCTGACAGGCAAGCCGTCTGAATATATCCTTGAATCAGCCTTTCCCGAGGAGATAATCGACAAGTATTTAGGCAACGATGAAACCCGCAAACGCGCCGCGCAAAAACTCCTGGAGAAATATTTCGGTGAAGCCGCCGGGATGTTTTCTGAAACAATCCCGGATATAAGCCCGGATACCAACTGAAAAAATGGCTGTAAGCCTGTTGTCATTTTTCTCTTTTTAACTAAACATTTTACAGGTTTGTCAGTCTAACAATTTGAGGTGCAAAAATGAAACGAACATTTATCTCAGCAATTCTGCTAGGATTTCTCAGCATCTTATGCGGATTTACAACCGCGAATGCCACGGAGGAAACAGCACAGAACGCATTCAGGGAAATCGGAGCATGCGACATGTCTGAGTTTTTCTCATGGCCTGTTTCCTTATCAACCTGCAATGATAATTATGGCTTTTTCACAGGTTACATTGAAACGACGGAGAACAATCAAAAGAAAAGGATTCAACATCTAGTAACAGTTGATCTGGAATCATTGGAAGTAGTTTCAAATGTGGAGATGGATTGGAAGATTAAAAGCATGTGCGCCACAAATGATTATCTGTATGTTCTGCATGTAATAACAAGACAAGAACATGAGGATACAACCGCTCATTTGAGGATTTTTGATGTGTCTAATCCTCAAAACAATTCACTTTTAGATTATGAATTAACTTTCAGGATAAATGGCGGCATTTTGCTTGTTGAGGATGACAATCTGGTTCTGGTCGCCGAAAGTTACACATTGAAAGATGTAAACACAAAAATATTTCACATG
Source organism: bacterium (assembly GCA_021157815.1). Taxonomy (GTDB): domain Bacteria; phylum JAJVIF01; class JAJVIF01; order JAGGVT01; family JAGGVT01; genus JAGGVT01. The sequence goes on from JAGGVT010000107.1 coordinate 3,734, forward strand.
AATATCAGCAATCCTGCAAAGCCTGAAAAACTCTCCAGCAGTTTCGTTGATGTCAAGAACGTCAGCCCGGTAATCGGCGATGATGGGAAAGCGGTGCGGGATGAAAATGGCAAAGTGGTTTATCGTTCGCTCAAGGACCATCATCACTCAATAATAGGAAAAGCGCACAATGCCAGGTTGAATGGTGATTACCTGTACTTCATTCTTAATAATGACATATGGTCGTTTGATCTGGAGGGGCGCAATGAAGAGGGTGAAAAAAGCGATCCTGAGGAAAGCAGGCCATTCTACATGGGTAGGTTAAAGGAAGAATATTCTCCGATTAGCAGCGCATCAAATAAAATCTATAACTACTGCTGGTCAGATACTGAGGAAGAGGGATTTTTTAAAGGTGCCGATTATTTTTTTTTTCTTGGTGAGAATGAAAACGCTTTTAATATTACAGAACGAAAAATCGGCGAGCGCACAATAAAAACACCCATAAGGAAATTTGGAGTTCTGGTGTTTCATTCCACGCACCAAAGCTACATGGGCGGCCATGGAGACACAAAGGTAACCAGGTGCCATAAAATGTCTCAATTGGAACTTGAGTTTACGCCTTTATCAATCGAGTCAAATGGAAACTGGGTTTATGTGACAGGATATGAAGAAATCTTCACTGAAGAAATGGAAAGAATGAAGCGTAAAGGCATCTTGTGTCTTCTTGATTCGTATAATCCCAAAGAAATCAAACTTGTCGATACAACCAGCACGGACTGGTATCCGTATAAAACCATGAGAAATGGCAACAGATTATATATTACCGATTTGCAATCAAAACTGCATGTTCTGGAAATGACTCTTGAAAGCAAGGGATTCTCAAAGGAAATATACAAACCCATGTCGAAAGCGGATAAAAAGAGAAGTGATAGCTACTTAAGGAAAGGACTGCCCAGATACTACATTTATCGCTATCAGGGTTATGATATGGCATACAGGGATAAAATCAGCATCACAAAAAACAAGATGCCCAAAACCCGCATAATGGATTGGAAAATGGTAGGAATTGGCAAGGGAATTATTGTTAATATATGGGAGTATATTCCTTACGAAGTCAGGCGGCGCTATAAACCATTTACATAAAGCGACGTTTGAGAAAATGAAATATAATTAAAAATTGCATTTACGCGCTTCACATACACCAGTAATATAGGTCCCATGAACGATATTGAAAAAACACAAACGCACAAACCGAATGTAGCGATTGTTACGCTTGGCTGTGTGAAAAATACGGTTGACAGCGAAATAATGCTGGGGCAGTTTATTAAAAACGGATTTCAAATCAGCCTTGACCCTCAAAGCGCGGATGTTATCGTTATCAATACGTGCGGATTTATCGAGGATGCGAAGAAGGAATCGATTGATGTTATCCTCGACGCGATTGAGCTGAGAAAAACAAATCCTGATGTGAAGATATTTGTTACCGGATGCCTTTCGCAACGGTACTATAAATCGTTAATAAAGGAATTCCCTGAAATTGACGGCTTTTTAGGAGTCGAGAATTTTCATCAGATTGTTGATTTCATCAAGGATGAGAATCGTAATTCAGAAAAGTGGGCGCCAAAGGGAACCGGTTCTTTTTTATATGACCATACAACCCCGCGTGTAATTTCAACTCCCGGATATATGGCATATACGAAAATCGCGGAGGGATGCTCGCACTCATGCAGTTTCTGCGCGATTCCGGCAATCAAAGGCCCGTTCAAAAGCCGTGAGATGGATTCGATTATCGCTGAGGCTAACGATCACGCAAAAAACAATGTGAAGGAATTAACCATCATCGCGCAGGATACATCATACTGGGGTCGCGACCTTAATTCCAAACCGCATCTCGCAGACCTTTTGGAGGAACTTGATAAAATCAATGAACTGGAATGGATTCGACTGCTGTATTTGCATCCCGATGAGATCGATGACCGCCTTCTTGAAACGATAGCATCCGCAAAGAGAATCGTGAATTATATTGATATTCCACTGCAGCATGTCAATCCGCGTATTCTCAAAGATATGGGTCGAGGATATAAAACCGACTTCAGGGAATTGATTGGGAAAATAAGAAACATATTCGATGGCGATGTCGCAATCAGAACAACATTCCTTGTCGGTTATCCGGGTGAGACAGATTACGATTTCGATGAAATCCTGGACTTCCTTGAGGATGCGAAACTCGACCGTGTAACCGCGTTTGTCTATTCCGATGAGGAGGGAACGAAAGCGTACGAGCATAAGGACAAGCTTGACACGGAAATAGGCCGTCTCCGATATGAACGGCTGATGGATATCCAGCGCGACATTTCGTTCTTTAATAATGAGAAATTCATCGGAAAGAAACTGAAAGTGCTGGTGGAAAGTTCGCTTAAGGATGAGGGAAAGATTATGATTGTTGGCAGAAGTTATCGCGACGCTCCCGAGGTTGACGGCAATGTGATTTTCAGGGGCAGCAACAACATGCCGGGTGAATTTGTGAATGTTACTATCACTGATGTGAATGATTACGATTTGATTGGAGAGATAGATGAGTGAAAAACCATCAGACGAATTATTATTTCATCATGCCGAAAGGCTTCTTTATCCCCTGAAATTAAAAAAAATGACAATCGCCTTTGCTGAATCAGTCACAGCTGGCGGATTTATGTATTATCTGACATCCGTACCGGGCGCATCAGAGGTTTTTAAAGGAGGCATTGTCGCATATTCCAATGAAATAAAAACCGATGTCCTTGGCGTTTCAAAGGAGACAATCGAAAGATATGGGGTTGTCTCAAAAGAGGTCGCGATTGAAATGGCGAAGAAAGTAAGAGAAATGATGGGGACAACCATTGGCGTTGGCATTACAGGATACGCCGGCCCTGAAGGCGGGGATGAATTCGCGCCGGTTGGACAAATTTACATTGGTTACGTTGATAATGATTGTGAAGATGACCTTGAATTAAATCTGAAAGGCGAAAGAGAGGAAATCCGTTTCGATATCATTATGAAAGGACTTGGTAGAATTCTTCGAAATGTTGTTTTGTGATTACACAAATAACAAAGATAACTGGAGCGCCGCAGTAGCCGGGGCTGTTGAAAAAATCAGTTTGTACCGTAACCCGGTCATGCCGTACCGGACAAAAGCAACAATTATCTATAACGTGAATCAGGCATGCCGGGAAAGAGCCTATTTACACGGAACCCCGGCATGCATGATTTAGGTAGTAGAAAACGACCAGCCATATTCGGGACGGCATGACCAGGTTACGGTGGAAATAACCTTTTTCAACAACCCCTGGACATCATTGTTACGTTCAAACAAAAAAATGCTATAATATTTAGTTCGAGAATCTATGGATGTGATTAAATAAATGCCTGTTGAAAGAAACATAGAAAATGCGTTCGATATCCTCCGCCAGGGGGACTTTATTATCGTTGTGGATAATGAAAGCCGCGAGAACGAGGGTGATCTTATCTGTGCCGCTGAATCAATTGATGCCGGGAAAATCAACTTTCTCGAGACGCATGTTCGCGGCTGGATTTGCGCGCCTGTCGCGGGGAACCGCCTTGACGAACTCGAACTGCCAATAATGGTCGAACGTAACACCGAGAGACACGGGACAGCGTTTACTGTCACGGTGGATTACAAACACGGGACATCAACAGGAATCAGTGCGGAGGACCAGGCGAAAACAATCCGGGCGCTTGTCGATGATAAATCCGAACCTGATGATTTCCTCCGGCCCGGACACGTTCGACCGTTAAGAGCTCGCACAGGCGGCGTGTTAATTCGCGCGGGACATACTGAGGCATCCGTTGACCTTATGCGCCTTGCTAACCTGAAACCAGCCTCTGTAATCTGCGAAATCAAAAACAAAGATGGCAGCATGGCTCGTTTGCCCGAATTAAAAGAATACGCGAAAAAACATAATTTTAAAATCTTCACAATAAAAAGCCTGATTGAATACAGGATGCGCCATGAAAAGCATGTCGAGCGGGTCGTAGAAACAACGCTGCCAACAAAACATGGCGAATTCAAACTAATCGGATACCGTTCACTCACCGATGGCAGCGAGCATGTCGCACTTACGATGGGTGATATCAGGCCAGATAAAAGCATCCTTGTTCGAGTCCATTCGGAATGCCTGACCGGTGATGTTTTTCATTCGCTGCGTTGCGACTGCGGTTCGCAACTGTACGCTGCGATAAAAATGATCGCGGATGAGGGTTGCGGAGTGCTTTTATACCTCAGGCAGGAGGGTCGCGGAATCGGGCTTTTGAACAAACTGAAAGCCTACAAACTTCAGGACGATGGAATGGATACTGTCGAAGCCAATATCAAACTCGGATTCCCGGCGGACAAGCGCGATTACGGTATGGGCGCACAAATTCTTCGCGACCTGGGCTTGTCGAAAATCCGCCTCCTCACAAACAATCCGATGAAACTGGTCGGGCTGGAGGGTTATGGCCTTGAGGAAGTCGAGAGAGTTCCGATTGAAATTGAGGTTAACGAGTACAATCGGTCGTACCTTCAAACAAAGGCGCGGTCGATGGGACATCTGTTGCATAAATTCATGTAATTATCATATTCAGGAGTAAATCTGTGGCAAGGGAAATAACTGGAAATCTGGATGGCAAGGGGCTTAAAATCGCAATCGTGTTAAGCCGATTTAACGATTTCATTACAGAGCGCCTTCTAAACGGCGCGATGGACGCGCTTAAACGTCACGGAGTATCAGATGATGATATCGTGGTTTCACGCACTCCCGGCAGTTTTGAAATACCGCTGGTAGCGTGCAAACTCGCGGAATCAGGTAACTGGAACGCTGTAATAGCTTTATCAGCAATTATTCGCGGGGAAACCCCGCATTTTGATTTCGTTGCCGGCGAAATGGCAAAGGGTGTGGCAAAAGCATCGATGGATACCGGGATCCCGATTATCTACGGCGCGATTACCGCTGATTCGCTCGACCAGGCAATTAACCGGGCGGGCGCAAAAAGTGGAAACAAGGGATTTACGGCTGCGGAGGCGGCAATTGAAATGGCAAACCTTCTTAAGGAGATCTAGGATGCCATGAACAAAACGATTTACACTATCGGCCATTCGAATCATGATCCGGATACCTTTATCCGCCTGTTGAAAAAATACAGGATTGAGGCTCTAATCGATGTTAGAAGCCAGCCGTACTCCAGTTATGTAAAGCATTTCAATAAAGAAGCACTTAAAACCCATCTAAAAAAACACAAAATCGATTACTACTATGGCGGCGCTTATCTTGGCGGACGGCCATCCGATGAAAGCGTTCGCAGAGATGGCAAAGTCGATTACGAACTCCTTCGGAAAAAAGAAAGTTATATAAAAGCTCTGAGATTGCTGTTAAAACTGGTTTCGCTGAAAATGGTCGTTTTAATGTGCTCAGAAGAAGACCCGGCTCGATGCCACCGGTCAACACTGATGACTCCTGATCTAATCAAAAAGGGATATGAGATTCGGGACATCCGCGCGGATGGCTCATACGAAGTGGCTGAGCTTAAGCCTGTCCAATTGGAACTGCCGCAAACAGAAACCAAACCTACATCTGAAACAGCATCGACGTAGTGGCACCGCTTGTAGCGCGCTACAAGCGGCGCCCCTACATACAATAATTCACCAGCGTAAACAGAGTTTTTTCAACAGCCTCAATTTTCTCCGCAACATTTCAGAACAAGGGACTTAAACCCTTTGACTAATTCTGCTACAATCAACATTTGAATATCATTTCCATCAACGAGTGAGAGGAATTCCAATTGGACGAACGATACTGCCTTGAAAAAATGAAACGTGTGTGGTCATACGAAAATCGTTTTCGCAAATGGCTCTTAATTGAACTAGCAGTATGCCGTGTACGCCACAAACGGGGAGAAATCCCCGATGACGCCATGAGCGATATCGAACAGAAAGCGGATTTCGATATCGACAGGATTAATGAAATCGAGGCAGAAACGAAACATGAGCCGATTGCTTTTCTGACATCGGTAAATGAATTTGTCGGTCCAGCCGGCAGGTTCATTCATGTCGGGATGACATCCTCGGATATCATGGACACCGGATTGAGCCTGCAAATTATGGACGCCTGCCATATTATCGAGGACGATTTAAAGCAGATTTATAAAGCGCTTGTACAGCTTGCGCTCAGGTATAAAGACCAGATTCAGATGGGGCGCTCGCACGGTGTTCACGCTGAACCTGTAACTTTCGGATTGAAGATGCTTCTGTTCGCCGAGGAATTCAAACGCAACATGCAGCGATTCGATGATGCAATAAAGATGATTGCTGTCGGGAAAATATCCGGCGCGGTTGGCACTTTCGCGTTTCTTGATCCTGAACTCGAAGAGGAAGCGCTTGCTGAAATTGGCCTTAAAGCCGCAACGGTTTCAAATCAGATTGTCCAGAGAGACCGTCACGCGCAGATGATATCAACGCTTGCGATAATAGCCGGTTCACTGGATAAACTAGCAGTTGAATTACGGCATTTGCAGTGGACGGAGGTCGGTGAAGCCGCGGAGGGATTCACCAAAGGGCAAAAAGGTTCCAGCGCGATGCCGCATAAGAAAAATCCTGTTTCACTCGAAAATATCAGCGGCCTGGCAAGAGTGATTCGCGCAAACGCTCAGGCTGCGTATGAGAATCAGACTCTATGGGCTGAGAGGGACATTTCACATTCATCGGTCGAGAGAGTTATTTTCCCGGACAGTTTCCTTCTGATGAACTACCTTCTAAATCGCATGAACACAGTTTTGGAAAACCTTGTTGTCAACGGCGACCGGATGCTTGAAAACATGAAACATTCCTACGGCGCTTTTTTCTCGCAGCGATTGATGCTTGAGATAATCGCGAAAGGCAAATCACGTGAGGAGACATACCCGATTGTCCAGAAACTCGCGCATGAAGCGGTAGAGGAAAAGGGCAGTTTTGAGAAGGTCGTGCGGGAGTCGAAGGAGCTAAAAAAGCTTTTCACTGATGAGGAATTAGACGCGATATTCGATTACGGCTATTTCACACGGCACGTAAACGCGATTTTCCGGCGTGCCGGTTTGAATGTGGATAATGGTTAGCAGGTTAGTAAGTTAGCAGGTTAGTAGGTTAGCAGGTTAGTAAGTTAGCAGGTTAGTAGGTTAGTAAGTTAGCAGGTTAGCAGGTTAGTAAGTTAGCAGGTTAGTAGGTTAGTAAGTTAGTAAGTTAGCAAGTTAGCAGGTTAGCAAGTTAGCAAGTTAGCAGGTTAGTAAGTTAACAGGTTAGCAGGTTAGTAAGTTAGCAGGTTAGTAAGTTAGCAGGTTAGCAGGTTAGTAAGTTAGCAGGTTAGTAAGTTAGCAGGTTAGCAGGTTAGTAAGTTAGCAGGTTGGAGAAATTGAATTGCTAAATAACACCATGCTTTAGCGTGGTGCTCTATCAAATAGCTCGGGTGCCGCCCACACATCACGTCTTTTTGTGATTTGTGGGTGAAATGCGTAACTTCGCAATTGGTTACCGGATGGCGCTCTATTAAATAACATCATTTAAATATATGTCAAATCCGCAGAAAGAAAATAAACCGGATTCGAAATTCATGCGGGTGGTTATTTAAGTGATATCCCAGCAGCTAATGCCATCTGAACCATTTCATCAAGCATCATTTTGAAATGTGGACATTTGTCATAAACAACCTGAGGGTCCAATCGACTGAACAGATCACAACCATCGGTGGTTTTCTTATAGCTTCTTTTCGATTTTCTTTTGTTATAAATATCCTGAATTACTTTTGATGGGTGGTTTTTGAAATTAACTCTTTCAGGATTTGCTGAATATTTATTTAGCTCGTCTCGTCGATTGCTTTGAAAAACATTTGGGTCACTGAGAAGCCACGCTTCAAATTCATGCACCGCAAAGAACATCCTGAACTGATTATGATTTACATGATTCTCAATGGCTGCCTTTTTATCCTTGAATAATTTAGCAACTCCTTTGGTGGTTCCCTTATGGTCAAAACCCAATCCATATAGGTCCAATAGGCCAATAACCGCCAGAATCTCTTTTTTCCTATCTTCCTCTAAGAGTTTTTTTGCCTGCTTTTTGAATTTATCTTCCAGCTTTCCACCGATGGTAATCCTTTGCTTTATCCCGACTTTTTCGTTTAGTTTGCTATCCAACCATCTTTTTAGAAACTCCTGAATTGCTAATCTTTCAGTTTTCCCCTCGACGATTATGATGAATTTCATTACATATCCTCCAATTGGCGCATTCTAAACATTTCACCAAGCGAATATTCCTTAAGCCATGACTTGAGTTTTTTCTTTGGTAGAATCTTCAGAGTGGTTTTACCATTAACACATTCCGTTACTGTTGTCGTTGGAGTTACGCTATGGAATGCATCCAGGAAATCAGCTGAGTGTGTCGTGATAATCACTTGTGTACGCTTTGACGCATCCACCGCGAAGTCAGCGATTATTGACAGCATCGTTGGATGAAGCCCGGTTTCCGGCTCATCGATAGCGACAAGGGAAGGTGGTTCAGGATTGGCAAGGATTGTTATCAAAAACAGGAAACGCAATGTGCCATCAGATATGTCAAGAGCTGATACTTCTCTCTTTAAAGATTTCCACCTGATTCTAAGTTGTATTTTTTGATCAGACGCCGGAGGGAAAACCAGTTTGTCAAAATCATCACCGAATGCGCTTCTCATCGCTAAATCAACGCTATTTTCAAAATCACGATTGCCCGTATATAGAGTGTGTAGCACTGAAATCAGGTTTGAACCATCAGGTTCAATTGTAGGGTCATACTGCGTAATGACTGGTTGCCTAATGGGAGCATCAGGTTCAGTTCGCAGATAATGATAGAAACGCCAGTTTATAAGTTCTTTTTTATATTTAAAAAGCTGACTATACTCAGGCAATATGCTAGGTAGAGTTGATAATATGGTTTCAAAAAAATCTCCTCCAATTGTATCTACAAGTTTACCTTCAAATTCGTTAAAAACACTGGATCCACCTATAGATTCTTTTATTAGTTCAATAGGCTTTGCTTTTTCTTTTTTCTTTGTTCTTAAATGTGCTGAAAGCAATTCTTGACAGTAGTAATTGATTTCAGGTGCATTATCATAAAACTGTAATTTATAGTCAAGCAAATAGTCAAGAGTCTTTGCTCGAGGAAAGTCACTACTTTTCGAAAAAGATAATTTGTGCGGAAAAGTTGTTAGGTTTATATCAACTAATTTAGCTGTTCCATCCCATAAAATCGAATCCAAACCACCTTCCCTCCTAATAAATTCATCTAATCCTCCTTTTGCGGAGTGAGATATTAGTTCCAAAGCTCTCATCAAATTTGACTTCCCACTTCCATTTGGACCAATGATTACGTTCAAATCACCGGGAGACCAGGTAATATCCTTTAACGAACGAAAGCCTTTTACCTTTAACTTTTGTATTTTCATTTTCCTTTCCTGTGAGTGAATCCAGA
>JAGGVT010000036.1 GCA_021157815.1 bacterium
CCGCCGCCCCAGCCTCCTCCGCCAGAACCACTGCCGCCGCCGCTGCCGGAACCGCCGGAACTTCCGCCGGAACCGCCATAATACCAGAAACCAAATCCGCTGCTGGATGGAAGCATGTCCATTTTATAAAGGAAATCAAGCGCCGCGTCGGGCAGGATGTAATGCATTTGATATGATCTGATAAAACCAAGCCCAAGTTCTCCCTCCAGCCTCTCACGAGTTGAAATGAAAAGCATTGGTTCGGCTTGTGGAGTCGCGCGGAAAACCTTGTAGTCAAGATTATTGGCGTTCATGAGAAGATCGAAAGCCTCATCGAAAGGAACTTCCTGAAGGAATAATGTAACTGAACCGCCACCGGAAATTGGAGGGTTCCATCCGCCGCCGGGCTGGAATCCGCCGCCGCTGTATCCGCTTCCACCGGGACCGCCAACCGGACGTTCTCTGCTATGGCCTGTCGGAGTTTGATTCCAATATGCGTCAAGAACGAAATTAATTCCCGCCTGCTCGGCGAGAACCATCATGACATCGATAAATTCAGCGTTGACAAAGTTAAGCGATACTATGGCATCACTGATATGTCTCGCATCAGTTGATGATTCCAGTTTAGGGAAATCCCACGATTCTCCCTCATCAGCAATGGGGATATCGGGATACATAGTTTCATCATCAACCGCGTATGCCTGTCCTGACGATAAAACCAAGGCAAAGCAGATGAAAGTAAATATCGCCGCTAAAAGCAGTCCAAAGTGTATGTTTTGAATAATTCGTTTCACGGGATTGACCTCCGTAGTACTATCTATGAATGATATAATGCATTAAATCAAGTTTTTTCGATACACAGATTAAATATCCACTCAATTTAATTTCGATAATTATCCAGCTGATATGACACTCATCAAAGCTGTTTGGATCATTTACCCGAAGGATTATTTGAGGTTGCAGGCATTAAAATTTTTAATTTTTTTCTTAAAGAAAAATCCAAGGCATCAAATTCACCTGGTCGATATGATAAGATAGACAGGATAGTTTAAATAATCAAATCAATTTGAAAGCGAGTGAATCATGACAAAAAAAGAAAAAGAAAAACCAACCGACCCTCTTGAGTTACTACGAGAGGAAATTGTACGAACAGCAAAAATCTCCCACGAGAAAAACTTCGGTGCCGGGATTGGCTCAAACTACTCAATCCGAACAGGCAAAGAGGAAATGCTTATCACGCGAACCGGAGTAAATAAAGCGTGGCTTACTCTTGAAGATATTATTCAGGTTAAATTCAACGGCGAGGTTATCTCCGGTAATCATGAGGTTTCATCTGAATTCCCGATGCATGTCTGGATTTACAGAGCATTGCCGGATACCGGCGCGATAATTCACTCCAATCCGCCATATCTGACAGCATTCGCAGTCGCGGGACAGGGATTGGAAACCGCGCATTTAACCGAGCCATACCTTCAAATCGGCGACTACATCCCACTTGTTCATTATGCGACTCCATCAACAGAGGACCTCGCGACAATGTTTAAACCGTATCTTCGCCCACAGCGAAAAATCTACCTGATGCAGAATCATGGCGTGGTTGTCGTTGGTAAAGACATGACAGATGCATACAACGCTATGGCGATGGGTGAAAACTATGCCCATGTCATGAGCCTTTTTGGTTTACCCGCACCGAAGATAATCGATAACGCGGATTTGAAACTGCTGAACGACACATTTAAAAACAGTTAGTAAGTTAGCAGGTTAGCAGGTTAGTAAGTTAGCAAGTTAGCAAGTTAGCAGGTTAGCAAGTTAGCAGGTTAGTAGGTTAGCAGGTTAGCAAGTTAGCAGGTTAGCAAGTTAGCAGGTTAACAAGTTAGCAAGTTAGCAGGTTAGCAAGTTAGCAGGTTAGCAAGTTAGCAGGTTGGTACGTTAATAGGTTAGTAGGTTGGTAGGTAGCCCGGGAATCCATTTCCCGGGAAAAACAGCGCTACCCCTGTAACCCGGTGTCCCTTCACCGGGGTTCCCTAGTTACACTTTATTTCAGTATGACTGATTTTTGTTGATTAAACAGATTGCTTTTATAAGCGAAAGGAAGAAATGGATTTCTGAGGACAGACTAAAGAACCGACCATTCGCTTCGCGAATGTCGGAATGACAAGTTTTGGATGTAATAAACCTACTAACGAACTAACTTGCTAACCTGCTAACCTGCAAACTTACTAACCTACTAACCTGCTAACCTGCTAACTTGCTAACCTACTAACTTACTAACCTGCTAACTTGCTAACCTGCTAACTTTCTAACTTCTTTCTTCTTTCTTCTTTGCGATGAATCCCGCCTGACTTCCGAGGACTTTGCCGTCCCGCCTGTATGAGTAGAACAAATCCTCGTGGCAATGGCTGCAGAGCGATTGTGAATGTATGTTCTGTGGATTAACTCCCATTGATGTCAACTGATAAAAAACATATCCCCTGAGATCGAAAAAACGCTTTTTATCTTTCTTGAGAAGAAATCCGAGCGCAGTTGGGTCTTTTTCGATTAATTCGGAAACAACATCATCCCCTACTTCATAACATTGAGCCGCGATGCTTGTCCCCAGAAGCGCGGTTATGTCAGTTGGCATCAACGCAAACTCACGGCACATTGTTACCAGAAGTTTGGTTGGCAGATTGAGAATCGTTCCCTTTCGTCCGCAATGCGCATTCGCAATCACGCCGCTTTCGACATGAACGAGAATAAGGCTCAGGCAGTCAGCAGACATACTGAACAGGCAGATATCGGGTTCGTTTGTGATTAACCCATCGTTTTCAGGAATAACTGTGATTTGCTCCTTGAGATCGGCGCTTTTGACAATTGTGATGTTATCCGTATGAACCTGCTTTTGGAACACTAATTTGTGATTCGCCAATCCAAGCCTTTGAGCATAATCAAGAATCACTGACGAATCGATTAATTCAGTTCTCGCGGGGAAAACCGGTGATTGCAGCCCCTCATTCCTTTTAGATGTGAATCCGTGAATAAATCCCTTTTCCAAAAGTGATTGAGTGTGAAAAATACTCAAACCGTTTATCTGTGTGAAGTCCATACTGGAGAATTATAGCAGATGGTCCTTCGATTCGCTTAATCCTTCGACTCGCTTCGCTTCGCGCAGTCCGCTTCGCTAATGCAAAAATGGGACAATTCCTGCATTAACTGTCCCATTTGTATATTACTTTCCCCTTTTCAGGTTCCTCTCCGTTTATATTATTAATCTGTTTCTCCCCCCCCTTTACAACTTGAATTCTTCTGCAGGTAAACCTGTCAATTTCATTTCAACCATAAATATAATCGATTCCAGAATGACATTACTTCATCAGGATAATCCTGAAATCGATATTCGAAAAACCTTAGGATTCTTTGTGAAAATTTTCTTAATCATTTAATTTGTACCCGGTACAAATTAAATTGTCCGAATCCGCCACTTTGAAGTAATTCACTCAAACAGGCATTAATCCAAGCAACTGACTACATTTGTCACCACTTGATAGATGCCTCAAATTAAATTTGTACCCGGTACCAATTAATTTCAGGTGTCCAGAGAGGTAAGACCTTCACGAATGGCGAATTTTGTTAACTCGGCAACACTTCTAAGGTCAATCTTATCCATGATGTTCTTTCTATGCGATTCGATTGTTTTTACACTGACATTCATTGTGGATGCTATTTCTTTTGTGGAATTACCCTCGGCAAGCAATTGGAGCACTTCACGTTCCCTGTTACTTAACATTGAAAGCGTGGATTCGTTTTCCCCAGCTTTCTTTGTGATTAAATCATCGACAACCTGGCTTGTAATAGTGGCGCTCAAATACATTTGCCCATTCAGAACAGTCTTTATCGCTCTGATAATTTCCTCGAAAGCGCAGTCCTTGAGCAGATAACCGGACGCTCCCGCCTTCAGCATGGCGTTTACAAATCTGCGGTCGGAATACATTGAGAGAGCGATCACACGAGTATCTGGAATTTCAGAAACAATCTGCCGTGTCGCGTCAATGCCGTTAAGTTCAGGCATGTTGACATCCATGATAACGACATCAGGACGCAATTCCCTCACAAGTTCCACCGCCCGGCGGCCATCACCTGCCTCCGCCACAACCTGCAAATCGGAATGCGGGCTGATAAGCGATTTCAGCCCATCACGAATGATCTTGTGATCATCTGCAATAATTAGTGTTTTCATAGTATCGTTTCCCTGGGCAAAAATTATTATTTAAGCACCTAATGGCACTACAAGCACAATACGAGCGCCGTCTTTATGGTCAGTGTCTATCGAAAGCTGTCCTCCGAAATGATTCATGCGTTCACGAATACTGAACAGGCCAAATCCCGCATCCTCATGATTTCGATTAGTCAGTTTTTCGGAATCAAATCCAATGCCGTCATCCGCTACATCGATTTCAATAAAACCGTTTTTGCCTTTGATTGAAATCTGAACGTTTTGCGAACTCGCATGTTTAACAACATTCATCAGAAGTTCGCGAACTGACTGGAACAAAAGCCCTTTCAGGTTTTCATCAAGCGGCTTTGAAACATCATCGCTAATAACATTAATTTTCAAGCCATGACGCTGGTTGAAATCCTCCGCGAGCCATTCCACAGCCGCTTCAAACCCCAGTTCATATAATATAGGCGGACATATTTCAAAGGTGAGTGAGCGGGTTTCACGGATTGTTCCATCGATTAAATCACTGATTTCTTTGATCTTATCCACAAGTTCAGTGTCTTTTGCCTCCTTGCCGAGAAGTCCAAGTTGTATCTTTGAAAAAGCAAGGGATTGGCTGATTCTGTCATGCAGTTCCGTGGCAATTCGCCTTCTTTCACGCTCCTCGGAAATCGAAAGCTGTGATGCCAGCGATTGTAGCTGTTTCTGATATTCCAGAAGCTGTTTCTCAGTTTGTTTCAGATCTGTGACATTACGTGAAATACCGCATATACCCACAATATTGTTGTTCGCATCTCTCATTGGTACTTTGACAACGTGAAAACAATACTCAACATCATTAATCGTAAGGTAATGATCAATTTCAATTATTTCACCATGAAGTACTTTTTCATCAGACTGTATGTTTTTTTCAGCATGATCATTGTTAAATAAATCAAAATCGCTTTTTCCAACAAAATCCTGAGATTTGGCATCGAATAATTTCTCCATATAAGGATTTACAAAAATGTAATTAAGGGAATTATCCTTAATGAATATCGCATCCTTCGCCCCCTCCACAATCGCTTTAAACCTTTCCTCGCTTTCACTGAGCGCTTCCTGCGTTTTCATGCGCTCGGTAATATCCTCAACCATCACAACAATATTTTCCACTCCACCACCAGCGGAATAAATGGGGAAAAACGTGGCGGATATGCAGATATCTCTATATTCGGAGTCATCAGAAATATCACGAGTGTTAAAACTAAGATTGCCAAATCTGACTATTTCTCCCATCATAACCTTCTTAATATTTTCCGTCAATCCTGCCCTTTTAATGAAAATATCATCAAAGAGCGAAAAATTATCTGAAGGCACAAAACCGAAAATATTTTGAAAAGCTTTGTTTGTGCGCACGAAACAACCCTCAGAATCAAACACTATTATTCCGTATGGATTCAAACTGATAACGTTGTCCAGGGTGGCTCTTTCCCTGATGATATTTTCCTCAGCTTTAATCCTGCTTAAGACCTCACCAATCTGCAAGGCAATCGCTTCAACAACGTGTATCATATCCTTCGGAAACTCAACAAGGTAATGAGAACCAACATTAAGTGCCGCGATGAATTTGCCCTCATAAGTTATTGGAATGCTCATGAAACTTCTAAGTGACTCTTGTCGAGCAACATTTTCAACCTGAAACCCGATTTCCTCATGTGTCATGGATTGAGTTTGTCCTTCCCTCATCATTTTTACAAACCAATTATCGGGTTCAAGACAGGCATATACGCCTGCAAAGTACGTGGAAACACCTTCGTAATGAGCCAGGTCCATGCCGCCTGTTTCATCATTAACCAGAAAAATGCTACCGTTATCCATGCCGGATATTTTAAGAACAGCATCAAGAATCTCTTTTAAAGACTCCTTCAATTCGATTGGCCCACTCAGTGCCAGGCCCAGATCACGCTGCACACGCATATATTCTTCCACGATTTTCTGCTGGCTGATATCCGTAATTACCGCGAAACTCCCGATGAATTTGCCTTTTTCATCAATTATTTTTCCAGGGGAGATAATAGTTGGAATTCTTGACCCATTTTTGCAACGGAAAGTTAATTCGTATGAAGATAATTCATCCTGCCCGTCCGAACCTGAATGCTGGATGAAGCTATCCCTGTTGGCAGCATCAAGGAATTCTGTCAAAGGCAGTCCCTTGATTTCATCATCGCCCATCTTGATAAAACAGCAGAACTGCTCGTTGGCATAGTTGATAATCCCGTTAGCGTCAAGAATTACAACTCCCTCTTTCATTGTTTCAATCAGATTTCTGTATTTTTCCTCACTGCGTTTTAATGACGCCTGTGCGGATTCCTTTTCCCTTTTCAGAACAATTTTTTCATAGCAGCGGTTGATTGTTGCCAAAAGGACAGTTGCATTCAGTGGTTTTCGAAGGTAGTCGTAGGCTCCCTCCTGAAGAGCCTCTATAGCGGTTTCGACAGCCGCATACGCTGTCATGATTATGCACAAAATCTCCGGATTAATCTTATGGATATCATGTATCAGTTCAATTCCACTCACAGAACCAAGCCTAATATCAAGCAGCGCGATATCCACATCATTGTTTTTAGTTAGCTTAAGAGCCTGTTCAGCTGTAAAAGCGACATGGCAATCTATCGACCTTGATTCTAAAAGGTCGTGAAGGCTTTCCGCAAAATCCTTGTCATCATCAACAATCAGAATCCGAGGTGTTGATTGAACCATAGACTCAGGTTAGCTCCAATCTATCAGCGATTAATTAAAAAATATTAAACTACTTCATCGAAGTAAGATCATCAACCATCTTCAATAAAACATCTGGATTTAATGGTTTTGATAATACGCCTTTAATCGATAACTCACCAAGTTTCGATACCGATTTTGCTTCATCCTCCCCACACGCCGTGATAATAATCGTAGGTATCTCTTGTCCCTTACTGCGTAATTCACTGATAACTTCCTTGCCGCTTTTCTTCGGCATGCACAAATCCATAATTAACACATCGACTCTTCTCGACAACACACTATCCACCGCCGCTTGACCATCGAACACAATCTCCACCTGAAATCCTTTCATTTCAAAGATTTCAGCAATGCTCTCCGCGAAATCGTGATCATCATCCGCAATCAGAATACGTAGATCACTCATAGCCAGCCTCCGTCAATATTTATGGCAGGATACTTAAATATTACCAAAGTTAATCCTGTCACCTGCCTGTCAACATATCAGCCTCATTATGTTGACATTCATACATCAGGTGTGCCCCCTGATACAGGATATGACACCATGCCCAATAAACCTCTTTAATTAAGAGGGCTTCCTTATTAAACTGACAAATAACTGCTTTAAGCAGATCGATAAAACTGAAAGGATTAGGGCAACATTAACTAACTAAAATTACTTCATCACAAACGACAACAAACCTAACATAGAACACCATACTTACTAACTATAACGCATTTCTAAATAATTACTATAATTCATTGCATACTTAAATAATCGGTCAAAACAAACATAACTAAATTCCATCAAGAACATCTAAATTGTAACCATTTGATCCTAAATAATTAGCTCAGATTATACACCATAAATCAGATTTTGTTAAGTAATTTATTTAAGATAATTGGATATGAGTGTCTGGATTAAATTGGCAGTAAGAAAGAACCTCACGCTGTGAGAGTCAGCTCTCTTGAACTATCATAATCGGGAAACTATAATTGATTGGCACATGATTTTACAGGTTGCCTGGAAAGTCGTTGCATTTTATTGGTAGAGAATAAAAATAAAATTGGTCGCTGAAATCATTAATCGTCAATTAACCAGTCATTCCCGCGAAAGCGGCTGTTGAAAAAGGGCTGAATGTAGAGGGTAGGTCTCTGTGCCTATCCTAAATATTGGCATAAATACAGGGCAACCACGGAGAGTTGCCCCTACGGTCTGGGACAAAACGTGGTTTTTCAACAGCCACTTTCGCGGGAATGACGGAATATTATCCTCAGTCTGACTTAGGAACAACTATATGGTGTCAGTCGCCAATTATAACGATTTTCTCGACAGGCTTTTAAACTCTCTGCTATCTGTTAATCCGTTCAAAATGGGAACCTTTGTGAAAAAGAACAAAACCAAAGCGACATTAACCATACTCGGCGGAAGCTTGAAGGGAGAAAAGATAATTTTTCAAACGGATGATAAAGTCCGCCCGACACGCCAACTCGTACGAGAAGCTGTTTTTCAAATCTGGGCTGACCGGATTGTTGAATCCATTTTTTTCGACCCGTTCGCCGGCTCCGGCGCGGTTGTGCTGGAGGCGCTTTCCCGAGGCGCGGAGGAGATATACGCATCGGATATCAAGCCCGACATCCTTTTCAATCTGCGAAAGAGGCTTCGCGCGATTGAAAAAAAACGTCCCGGCATTGCGGCACCGTCACGGATTATCCTCTCAGCGGAGGATTATAAAAACACGATGAGCAGCCATTTCGCGGACAGGCATAAGTTTGATTTGATATATCTCGACCCGCCATATAATTCCGGTTATGGTTTGGATGCCATCAGGCTGATCGCACGATATCAGCTTCTTCACGATGACGGCAGAATCCTGCTTGAAGTGTCAAAGCGCGAACGAGGTTCAGTCGAACGATTTATCGATGAGGACATTGCTCTGCTTATGAAAAAATACACTTATGGCGAAACACACCTTTATCATTTCTGCCTGGATGAGGAGTCATGATGATTTGGAAATTAATTAAAATATATGTCAGCAGAGGATTTAAGAGCTTGTCGGGAAAGGCATCGCAAACAAGTTTCCCCCCACCCCAGCCCTCCCCGCGAGCGGGGAGGGA
>JAGGVT010000166.1 GCA_021157815.1 bacterium
CCGCCGCATGTAAAGCCGCGGTAAAAGCAGGTGCGAGATTAAAACCGGAGGAAATCGATTTCATCCTCCGCCACACCCACGACGCCCGCTACATAACCTGCCCCCACGGCCGTCCCACAATGATTAAGTTAGACCGCGATTTTTTCGACCGCAAGTTTAAAAGGAAGTCGCACAGGTAGTTTTATATTTTATTAAAGTAAATTGTAACCCGGCGTCCCTTCGCCGGGGTGATGCGTAAATTCATTTTAAAGATATCCCGCCCAGGCAATTTTGCATTTCAATTGCTTTTAATATATCCTGAATGCTCCAAAAATCTGGAAATGACATAAAACAGAGGTGTTATGAAATGAGCACATGGGAAAAGTATCTTAAGGAGTACAGCAAAGTCGCTGACGAGTGGTTGAAGGATTCGATTGTCGTGACCAACTACGAGTTTTTTAAAGGCTTCCTTGTGAAGGAAAAACTTGAGAAGTATGAATGGGAGGATTTCCAGACGATGAGACCTCATATTCACGCTTTTACATCGTTAGAAATAGCTGGTGAAAATGCACTTGGTGATAAACTCAAGCATCAAATGGAGCATCCGATTGAGCATTACAGGAAGAGTTTTCTTTATCTGAGATTTGGCAATGAGCCAATTATTGAGAGGATTGATAATTTCACCAAGAGTAAGAAATACAAACTAAAATTCTTTGGAAAGAGCGCAATAAGCGAGATTGTTGGAAATGTATTTGCTGATCAATTTTTTATGATGAACAAAAAAGACGAGTTCGCATTAGATTATTTTGAGATTGACCCGGGATATAAACGAGGGGATACATTCGCACAGAAAATGAGGAAATTCACTAATGCATTGGAGCCTGTAGTAAAAGACTACGAGGAGATCGTTGGAAGGCGATTAAAAAAAATACCTGTCAGGCTTGAAGTAGATCAGTTTTTTTACTGGTTACATGAGAATTACGCTGGTGAAGATTTAAATGAATATCAGAAATTCGCTCAACAAAAGCGACTTGAAGGTTTTACGTTTAAAGAGATTGCTGAAATGTGGCACAAACAAATTAAAGGAAAGAGCAATAATGTTTACTGGGCAATTTCTCCAGGGGAAAATGCAAAAAACTGGGATGAATGGACTAGAGATGGGATTATGACTGTCGGATGGGATTATCTGGGAGATTTAAATAAATATAAGAATCAGGATCAAATTGTTAAAAGTATTCAAAAGCATAAAGGAGATGACACCAATCCTATAAACAATTCGAAATGCTGCTGGGAATTCGCAAATGAGGTGAAAGTTGGAGACTATGTAATTGTGAAGCAGGGGAAAAATAAGTTGTATGGATATGGAATTGTACGTTCGGAATACCGTTTTGAGAAGGATAGGGATGAGTACCAGCATGTTAGAGATGTTGACTGGCTGAAAACAGCAGATTTGGATTATGAGCATTTTATTGCAATAAAAACTTTAACGAATATTACCAAATTCAAAGATGACGTCGATGCAATGATTAAAGCAATAGATGAAGCAAATGGTGTTAAACCACAACCATACACAAAAGAAATGGCACTTGACGACCTTTTCATCGATGAAACCCAGCTGGATGACATCCTCTACCAGCTCGATTATCAGAAAAACATAATACTGCAAGGTCCTCCCGGTGTGGGTAAAACCTACATGGCGAAAAAGCTGGCGTATGTGATAATGAAACAAAAAAACGATGACCGAATCGAGATGATTCAGTTCCATCAGTCCTATTCATACGAGGATTTCATACAGGGATTCCGCCCGACAGAAAAAGGCAATTTCGAACTGTGTAACGGCGTGTTTTATAACTTCTGCAAGAAAGCGCAACGAGATAAAGACAACAGCTATTTCTTTATCATAGATGAAATCAACCGGGGGAATCTGAGCAAAATATTCGGTGAGTTGATGATGCTTATCGAAAAAGACAAACGCGGGAAAGAATTTGAACTGCCGCTGACATATTCGCAAAATCGCCTCGATTGTTTCAGCGTTCCCGAAAATCTTCACCTCATCGGCACAATGAACACAGCGGACAGGTCGCTCGCGATGGTCGATTACGCGCTCAGGCGTCGATTTGCCTTTATTAACTTGAAACCTGAAATCGGATCGGAGAAATTCAAAACCCATTTGAAATCGTGTGGTGTTTCAAATGATCTGATAACGAAAATAATTGACAGGGTTGGGGTATTGAACGTGGTAATCGAAAACGAAGCGAAAAATCTGGGGAGCGGTTTTAGAATCGGGCACAGCTATTTCTGTCCAAACGATAATATCAAACCGGACAAAACGTGGTATAAATCGGTGGTTAATTATGAAATTGCTCCTCTTTTACATGAGTACTGGTTTGACGATGAAAGTAAAGCGCAAAAGCATATTGATAATTTGCTGGTCTAATGGAAGCAACAGCATCGAAAATACCGATTCAAAACATCTATTACCTTCTCTGTTATGCATGGGGCAATCTCAAAGAGCGGGATATTGTGTCGGTTGATGCAATAAACAAAACGGAACTGGTTGACCTGTTTGCAGAAGTTCTTATAAACGGGATTATTCATCTGCGCAAACGAGGACTTGACAGGGGATATATTGATTTTGATGAGGAGCTAACAACGCTCAGAGGAAAAATCGATTTCTCACGCTCGATAAAACGCAACCTGTTCAAACGAGCAAGAGCTCATTGTGAGTATGATGATTTCAGCTATGATGTTCTTCATAACAGGATTTTGAAATCCACGATCCAGCATCTGATTAAGATCAAAAGTATTGATAAAAAAAATAAGGATTCCCTTGTTGATATTCTGCGATGGTTCTCCGATATAGAACCAATTCACCTGAATCATTCAGCTTTCAGGCGTGTTCAGTTGAATCGCAATAACGCTTTCTATGGCTTCCTTCTGAATGTATGCGAGCTGATAGTTGAGAACATGCTTATAGCAGAAGGCTCCAAGGGCGAAACACTTTTTAAAGATTTTTACGAAACTGGAATGCCGTTATTATTTCAGGCATTTGTACTTAACTTCTATAGGCGAGAACAGGATGATTTCACTGCAGATGCTCCCCAAATAAAGTGGTCAAAAGGAGCAATTGATGAGGTGTCGAAAGAGCGTCTTCCGATTATGCAAACGGATATTACTTTGATATCAAAATCGAAGAAACGAAAAATAATCATAGATACAAAATACTATCAAGAAGCACTAATTGGTCGTTATAATGGGAAAGTAAACTCCAGTCACCTCTACCAGATTTTTTCATACATCATGAATGACAAGTTTAATGATGATGTCGGCAATCTTTGTGAAGGGATGTTGCTCTATCCTGTTGTAGATGAGGGTTTTGATTTAAAATACGAACTTAGCAGACACTCCGTTCGAGTATGCACAATCAACCTGAATCAGGATTGGAAGCTGATTCATAATGATTTGCTGGAACTGTTGAATTAGTTCATGTAGGGGACAATGGTGGTTAATTCACTTTTTCCCCGGCGAGGGGACGCCGGGTTACAAGGGAAAATCACTGTTTCAGCATCATCCTTGCAAACGCACTGGCGCCGAGCCAACC
This sequence comes from bacterium, assembly GCA_021157815.1. GTDB lineage: Bacteria > JAJVIF01 > JAJVIF01 > JAGGVT01 > JAGGVT01 > JAGGVT01. Next base: position 3,581 of record JAGGVT010000166.1, read on the forward strand.
CGCTTTGTTTCCGAGGGTTGCCATTTTTACTTTCAGGGTTGCCGCGATTACCGGAAGCGCTCTTCGCAGTGTCGCGTCTTCCACTTTCTTTCGTAAAAACTCGCCCGCCTCCGAGACGCCGCCGCCCAGAATCACGACCTCGGGATTAAGCACGTTCGCAACCGCCGCGATTCCGCTTGCCAGATGTTCCGCCATGTAGTCTATTGTCTCAACCGCGGCTTTTTCGCCTTTTTTGGCATGCGCGAATATTGTTTTAGTTGAGATATCCGGTTTGGCTTTTTTGTTCTTGGATTTGTAGATTCGTTTTAATGCCGGTGTGGCAGTGTAAACCTCAAGGCATCCTTTCAGTCCGCATCGACACTGGCGGCCATCCACGATAATCGGCATGTGCCCCATTTCCGCGCCGACATAACGGCTTCCGCGATATATCTCGCCGTTGATTACAAGCGCGCCGCCTATTCCTGTCCCGATTGTCAATCCGAACGCGTGATTGTATCCCTTTGCGGCGCCGAATTGCTGCTCGGCTAGTAGAAACAAGTTGGCATCGTTATCAACAAAACAGGGGATTCCCATCGCTTTTTCGAGACGCTTTTTAATTTTCATGCCTTTCCAATTCGGGATATTCGGCGTTGTTTCCAACACAATTCCTTTGATTATATCAATCCCGCCGGGCGATCCGACACCTGCCGCAATTACCTTAACGCCGCGCTTTTTTGCGTAATCGAGCATGTGCTTTTCAGTTTGGATAATCGCGTCCAGTACAGCCTCGCCGCCGAGTTCGACCGGTGAGTGAACGGTTCGGGATGTGAGAATTTTCCCATCCTTGTCGGCAATGCCTGATTTGATATTCGTCCCGCCAAGGTCAATCCCGATTGTGTATGTCTTTTTCACCATTTGGCATAACCTGTTTCATAACATGAAATATTTTTCAGGCAAGAAGTATAACATAGCTGTTGAGCGGGGTTTTTCGTATCTGTTAAAGGCTTCGCCCGGCAAAAGGTTGCTGGGTTACGGATTCTCTTATGCGTCTGCGATACTGTCATTCTGAACGTAGTGAAGAATCTATTCGCGATGATGTAAAGTGCTTTCATCATCTGGAATTATTAACACAGTTGCATATAGATTCTTCGCTGCGCTCAGAATGACAATGTTACAATTTTTACTTCCAAACTTTAAATCTCACCTTTTTCGTGCATGATACGCAGGTTCTTTATCATATCCTCGGTCATGCCATCGAGGGAGTATTCAGGAGTCCAGCCCCAGTCCTCTTTCGCGGCGGTGTCATCAATTGAATCGGGCCAGCTGTCCGCGATTTTCTGTCTGAAATCAGGCTTGTATGTTACCTCGAATTCAGGGATTACTTTTCTGATTGAATCGGCAAGCGTTTTAACATCGAAACTGAATCCGGTAACATTGTACGCGTTGCGGTATCGCAGTTTCGAGCCATCCGCGTTTTGCAAATCGATATGGCAGTTGATTGCGTCCGGCATGTACATCATCGGGAGAGTTGTTCGCTCCTCGACAAAACACTCATACTTTCCGGTTTTGACTGCCTCGTAATAGATAGCGACAGCGTAATCGGTAGTGCCGCCGCCCGGAGGCGTTTTGTAGGAAATCAATCCGGGGAATCTCATCCCGCGGACATCGACACCCCACTTTTCGAAATAGTAGTCGCACAGAAGTTCTCCCGCGACTTTCGTTACGCCGTAAATGGTGTTCGGCCGCAGGATTGTCTGCTGCGGTGTATTCTGAAGCGGTGTTCCGGGACCGAATACCGCGATTGAACTCGGTACAATCAGACGCGCGAGTTTGTAATCGCGCGCGATATCGAGCACGTTTTTCAAGCCGTCCATGTTGACTTTCCATGCCAGTTCGGGGTTTGCCTCGCCGGTGCCGGAAAGAATCGCTGCCAGATGGTGAATCGTATCGATATCGTATTTCTTGACCAGATTCTCGATACTTTCCTTGTCGTTGCAATTCGCGAATTCAAACGGGCCTGAATCGCGCAGTTCATCTGACGGTTTAGTCTTGCGCCCGACCGCGACAACGTTGTCGTTGCCGTACTTTTCACGCAGCGCCATTGTAAGTTCAGAACCAATTTGCCCTACCGCGCCGATAACCATGATATTTTTAACTTCTCTTTCTGCCATTTCGTACCCTCTCGTTGTGGAATGAGATAATTGAGGTGGATATAAATTAAATGGTAAATGCGGATTGGTCAAGGGAAAAATATCATTTGATTTGTGGTGCGGGCATCCTGCTTGCAGTTTTTTAGATATTAAGTTACATCTCAAGATGCAGGCAGGATGGGGCTGTTGAGAATCCCTGTTTTAATTTTATCTTCCCTCAAAGATGGCAAATTGTCATTCTGAACTTGATTCAGAATCCACGTTTTCCAGGCTTGAAGATGGATTCCGGGTCAAGCCCGGAATGACATTGAATATACTTGA
>JAGGVT010000208.1 GCA_021157815.1 bacterium
GAAGGATCTATTTTAGATAGTGTAGATTAATTTCATCAGGTTTAATCATCAACACAGTAGCAAATAGATTCTTCGCTGCGCTCAGAATGACAAACCTTTTTGCTTATAATTGAGTTATGAGACACTTCCCTCCTTAACCAGGAAAACGAGTTGGCTTAAATGCAATATAATAAACTGGATATGCGAATCTAAATTTAATTTAATAACCAGGTTGTAGCGCTCATGCCACCAATTTTCCCGGTTAATGAGAAACCGGGGTACAATCTTCGTTCGGTTGCGTAGCACTTCATCACACAATTGGGTGTCGATAGATAATGTGATAAAATTATTCACTGGAAACTTAACGAGGAGCGTTTGCCCGGGTGGTGAAACTGGTAAACACGCTAGATTTAGGATCTAGTGCCGAAAGGCTTGTGGGTTCAAGTCCCTCCCCGGGCATTTTTGCGACCGGGACGGTCGCATTCCCAGGTGGGTATCATTAATTAAACGAGGAGACCAGACTGCCGACTATCAGATGCCAGCCGTCGGTCATGACAAACAACAGCACCTTGAATGGCAATGAAATTAGGATAGGTGGGAGGAATAGCATACCCATCGACATCAGTGTGGATGCCACAACCATGTCTATTATCAAAAATGGGATATATATCACGAATCCCATTTGGAATGCGGTTTTTAGTTCGCTTATCACAAACGATGGAATCAGCACGTAGGTTGGGACATCATCCTTCGTTTTCGGTTTTTCGATTTTCGCAAGGTTTATCATGAGAGTCAAATCCTTGCGTCTTGTTTGTTTATAGAGGAAATCACGAATCCTGGCTTCGGATATTTTCAAGCCGTCCTGCAATTGGATATCGCCGGCAAGGTATGGCTGAAGCGCGTTGTCGTTGATATCCCTTGCGACAGGAGCCATCACGAAAAAAGTTAAAAACAGCGCCAAGCCGATCAACACGGAATTAGGAGGCAGCTGCTGAGTTCCGAGCGCGTTTCTGACAAGCGAAAGAACGATAATAATCCTCGTGAAACTGGTCATCATTATCAGGATTGACGGTGCAAGTGAAAGGATTGTCAGGAGAAACAGGATTTGAAGCCCAAGCGGGATATCCTCCTCGCCGCCGCCCGGCTCGATTGTTATTCGCGGAATGTCAAAATTCTGGGCAAACGCTCTTTCCTGCACAACCAGAATGGCATAGAGAAAAAATGGCAGCGCGATTAGAATCCCCTTGATTATCCGCCTTGCTTTCGGTGACAGTTTTCTCACGCGTCCTCCTGCTCATCGCGTGTTTCAAACGATTTCAGGCGGTTTGATGTTTCCTCGAAATGTCGCTGTTCATCCGCACGCGACTGCTGTTTGTCCTTGAGCGCGTCGGACTTGATTTCCTCTGTCATTCGCCTTGAAAGCAGCGTGCTGAAAGCGTGAGGATTTGTGCCGTCAGCGTTCGACATCGAATCAAGAATCTCCTGAACTTTCTCGGTATCGCTGATATGGGAAACAACGCTGACATTCTGCGGCGTGGCTGAGAGAAGGTAAATGTCATCCAGAAAACGAATTACATACAGCGTTGAATTGGTTGACAGCCTGAGTGAATTTACAACTTTGAATTCATCCCTGCCCCGGTACGCCGGAAGTCGCGCGAAGAGATAGCGGAAAACATAACTAAGCCCGTAGATGAATACAATCACAATCGCAAGCGATACAATCAGGTTAAGCCAGTAGCTTGATCCAAGCCTGGTATTTTTTTCTGCCGATGATTCCTCCTGAATAAAATCCTCCGCCATTGGAGTATCCGGCAGGAGCATCTCAGTTTCAGATTCATCCGGCGTCTGCGAGCCTGTATCAGGCTGAGCTAAAACAGCGGCATGTCCGAGCAGAAAGATTATCACTATCCCTGTAAATATCAGCCATATCTTCAGATTTTTTTTCATCATCGTTTTCTCATGGGTATAACTCAGCAAATAATACCGGATTGGCAGGTTATCCGCAACATTCTATTTTAGCACGTTGAAACCATCATTTTGAAACCTGCGAAAGGAAAGAATATTTCAATGGTATAGCATTTGAAAATCAAACCGGTTCAGCTCTATGATTAAGGCATGGAACAAATCACATACACTCCGATAGGCATAATTCACAGCCCTTTCACTCAGCAGGAGGGAACTCCAATACAGGGGCAGTACGAGTCTGGCGACAAGCGCGCTGAAATTGAAGTTTTTCAGGAATACGCTGACGGATTAAAGGATATCGAGGGATTCAGCCACTTGAATATACTCTTTTATCTTCATCTTTCAAAACCATGCAACCTGCATCAGAAACCGTATCTGGATGAAACACCCCACGGCGTTTTCGCAATACGCACCCCGAATCGTCCCAATCCAATTGGGTTGAGCGTAGTGCGGCTGATTGAAAGAAAAGCCAACAGGCTTATTATTGCCGAGTTTGATATCCTCGACGGCAGTCCCCTGCTGGATATCAAACCGTTCATTCCTGATTTTGAACCAACCATAAATATTCGCCTCGGATGGCTTTCCGATAGACTCAAGGACAGTAAAAAAGATGATTTTTTCGCCTCAAGTGATAAATGCAAGTAGAGTTTTAATGATTTCTCATAGCCCGGGAATCCATTTCCCGGGGAAATTCCCCGCCTCAAACCGATTTTCCTATGCATGTGGTATAATTAAACCAGTTAATTTGCAGTGCGTTGATATTAATAGTAGTTGCTTTACAGTTTTTTTTTGTCGTATTATTATAGCGTTGGCGATGCAGAAAACCCCGGCGAAGGGACAACATGTACTGAGCCTGTCGAAGTACCGGGTTACAATCTGAATAATCGCTGTGGTGGATTCGTGATAGAAATTAGCGAAACAAGGTGGGATTTCGGGGTCCATCAAGGAACCTAATGTCAAAGTGTTCTTAGTCTGGTTAACAGTATATGTGCTATGCGGCTGCGGTGTCGCGTTCTTCATCCACAAGGATGGCGAATTTCGACCGATTGACACAAGCGGCTACATGATAGGCTCAGTTTTCATCTGGCCCTTTATCTTTCCGATATGGATTCTCACACGACCCCCAAGCAATATCAAAGACATGACATTTGAAAAATCGACGGCGCATTTCAAGCAATGGTCACGGAATCACAAGCCAAGAGCAATCGGCGATTTCTCTCACTGGGACAAGAAATCCGAAGAGGGTGAAGAGGATCATCTTGACTATGATGACGGCATATCAGGACAGACATCGCCGGACAAGCCCTATGTAATCGGTGAAAACACAATCCCGATAGATGAAAACAGTCCCTATAACCCGCAGTATGACGACTCAAACGGCTCGTCACCACGCAAGGTATATAATCCGTTTAAAAATAAACCTCAGCCGAGTTTCCGATCATCCGGCGTTGATTCCAATATGACGGGGAAAAAGTCCACCGACAACGGGAAAGTCAACCTGCCGTCAATAGCGGATATAATCGATGACAGCCATTTGAAAGCCAAAAAGGCAGCCCCCACGGGAAAAGCGTTCACCGACCACAATGTGCGCAAACTTATCGATGACGGCAAGCTGCGGGACGCGTACCGGGTCGCGAGACGAATGCTCAAAGTGTCGAATGAACTCGGCGAGGAGAACCGATCAAAAGCGTATAACAGATACCTCACTGAAATCGAAAACAGAATGAAAGCGGAAAAGGAAGGGGGGGGTTAGTTGCGGAACTTGAATTACTCGTTATTATTTCCCCACGTTTACGATTTACATGAAAATATTCTGAAAACCCATTGCCGTTTCCAATATGAAATGGTACAATTAATTTGACTTTAGTAATTCGGAGGAAAAACAATGAGATTTAATAACTCAAAGTTAAAATTACCCCCCCCATTATTCTCGTGATTCCACTATTATTCAGTATGCTTTTCGTACAGTGCTCAAAGGGCAGCGGCACAATTGCGCCGATTCTCCCCAGCGGTGATTATGCATATCA
>JAGGVT010000180.1 GCA_021157815.1 bacterium
GTGATTCTAGTGCTTGCATGCGCGTTTTTAACATTCGCATGTTCAAAGGCTAAATCACCAGTAACACCTGCGACCGATGATTCATCCAGCATCACAAATGACCTGCCGGAATCATTAAACGCAGATGTTCATAATCGAAGTTTGCTTGCAGCTTATGATGCGGTCATAGACCCCGTTGCTAAAACGTTCACTGTTGAGCCGATGAATAGAAGCGGGGATTATCACTTTCCGATGTCACAAATTTATCGATATGCACTGGAAATCACAGATTATAACTGGGCACCAGAATTTTGGGCTGATATCAAACTAATACACCCATATCCAAGTACGGTGATAGCTGGATATGATCCACGTGTCATTGCCATTCTTCCTGCCAATCCAGGTGTAAGTTTTAACTATCCGTTATTTGATGTAAATGGCAACAACACTGTATTGCTTGAACCTGATGGTTATACAGCTTTGTATGATGTTCTAGGTAGTTCAATTATTGGTAACGTTAACCCATTTAAGGCTTATTTCAAAGACCAACCTTATCGTGTTTGGGATGGAATGGGCGTTACTGAGTAAACTCAACGTTGGTTTATGGATATTTCAGGTTTCGGTGGACCATTTGTTTTTAAGCTTGTTGTTGATGTTTCAACCAACTATCCAAACCCGCCAACACCTATACTTGATAATGCACCTGAACCGGTGGAGATTGATGCTGAGATTGGGGATGGGCTTACTCAGAATGGAGGAGAGGCATCTGTTGAAGCGCGAGTTAAACACTGGAAGGATGTAACTGAAATAGGTGGAGTAGAGCTGGAAGCACCGGATTTATTAAATGATACACTGCCACTTCAATATTATAGTTACAGCCCATATTATGCGGCAAGTGTTTTCAAAGGAACTCTGACAAACGATAATCTTGCACCCGAAGGTGATTATGATTTGATGATTAAGTCGTGGGATGAGGAAACTGGCATTGGATTGTACGATGAATTTATGACTCACGTGAATCATGCGTCTCCTCTTGATGGCAACCTCATCTGGGCTAAACGTGCCGGAGGGACAAATTATGATTACGGCACAGGGGTCACAATGCTTTCGGACAATTCTACAGTCGTGATCGGATACTTTCTTGGTTCAACCACATTTGGTCTGGGTGAGCCAAACGAAACAATCCTGACCTCTGCTGGAAGTTTGAATATCTTCATCGCGAGGTACAATTCTGATGGAACACTTGCATGGGCTAAACGCGCCGGTGGACCAGGTACAGGTGGTGATTATGGTACTGGGATTGCAACGCTTTCGGATAATTCTACAGTCGTGACCGGGTATTTTTATGGTTCAGCCACATTTGGTCTGGGTGAGCCAAACGAGACAGTTATTACTTCCACTGGAAGTTTGGATATCTTCATCGCGAGATACAATCCGGATGGAACGCTTGCATGGGCTAAACGCGCCGGAGGGATAGCTGCAGCTTGGGGCTTAGCAATCACAACACTTTCTGATTACTCTACAGTCGTGACCGGATGTTTTGGGGGCTCAGCAACATTCGGTCCAGGTGAATCAAACGAGACAGTCATTACTTCCGCTGGAGGGGGGGATACCTTCATAGCAAGGTACAATCCTGATGGAACACTTGCATGGGCTAAACGCGCCGGAGGGATAGGTGGAGAGGGGGGCAATGCAATCACGACGCTTTCTAACGATTCTACAGTCGTGACCGGATTATTTACCGGCTCATCCACATTCGGTCCGGGCGAGTCCAACGAGACAGTCCTGAATTCCGCTGGAGGTTTATCATATTACGATATCTACATCGCGCAGTACAATCCGGACGGAACGCTTGCATGGGCTAAACGCGCCGGTGGTTTAGATCATGATTACAGTAATGGAATCACAACGCTTTCGGACAATTCTACAGTCGTGACCGGAATTTTTACGGGCTCAACCACATTCGGTCCGGGCGAGCCAAACGAGACAGTCCTGATCTCCGCTTCCGTTGGAATTGGGGATATCTTCATCGCGCGGTACAATACGGATGGAACGCTTGCATGGGCTAAACGCGCGGGAGGGAGATCTGATGATGAAGGTAAAGGAATCACAGCGCTTTCGGACAATTCAACAGTCGTGACCGGAAAGTTCGCGGGCACTGCCACATTCGGTCCGGGCGAGCCAAACGAGACAATCCTTACTTCCGCTGGAGGTTTCGGTATCTTCATCGCGAGGTACAATCCTGATGGAACGCTGGCATGGGCTAAACGCGCTGGAGGATCAAGTTATGGAATCACAACACTTTCTGACAATTCGACAGTCGTGACAGGATATTTTTATGGATCAACCACCTTCGGTCCGGGTGAACCAAACGAGACAATCCTGACTTCAGCTGGGAATTGGGATATATTCATCGCGCGATTCGAACCATAGGCAACACTTTTAAATTGCATATATAGATATCACACATCTAACCTTTTCATAGTTCCTACGGAGAATTATCCGAGCCTCGAACGTGAGTGAGAGGTATTTCCGATGCATAATCAAGATCATCTGATGGCACATTTACCTCTCACTAACGTTCGAGGCTCGGTTTACTATATCTGATTTTCAATATCGTTCTTTACAATTTATCGTAGTTTCGGAGCCGGGTGCCGCCCATACAGCCGTCCCGGCTTTATGGGTGAAATTGCATGACTTCGCAGTAATCACCCACAAATCACAAAAAGACGTGATGTGTGGGCGGCACCCGAGAATTATCAGGAAAATGGTATGTTTAAACAGGTTCTAACGTTCGAGGTTCGGTTTTCAATATCGGGGTTTACAATTTATCGTAATTTCGTGGTAGTTTAAAATAACTTTTTAAGGAACGAGTATGATAGAATTTTAAGTAATCGAACTAAGGAAATTGGAATGAAAATCTTCATCGCGGGATATGATGTAATGGGTACGAACATGGCGGGACCGGGGATGCGCTCGTATGCCATCGCTAAGTTCCTTTCCTCTTATGCTGATGTTACGCTTTCGCATTGTGAGACATCGGATATTAAATTCACCAACGATTCCGTTAAATTAATCTCTGATGCTGATGTCGTTTGGGAGTCCGAGGATTTCTGGCGCGAGTATGATTTCGCTATTATGCCGGGCAGTCAGAATCTGAAAGTTACGCTTCCTGACAATTTCCCGATACCTCTGGTCGTTGACATCTACGACCCATACATACTTGAAAACATCGAACTGCTTTCAGACAAGAAGCCGTCCATTCGCGATTATGAATATCTCAGGCATCTAAAGTCAATGATAGAGATGCTTTTGAAAGGTGATAGATTTCTTGTAACAAGCGATATAACAAAGGATTTTTTCCTCGGTATGATGGCGGGCTGGGGCGTATTGAATCCCGTATCCGCATCTAAAGATAAATCCGAGAAATTGTTTTTGGAAATCCCGTTTGGCGTTACTGATGAACCTTTTGATAGCGCATACTCCAAATCAAATAAAGAACTTCCCGGCGATATTTCACCCGATGATGATGTCATCCTCTGGGCTGGCGGACTTTGGGACTGGCTTGATCCTCAGTCTGTTATCAATGCGATGCCTGATATTTTACATAACCATCCCAATGCAAAATTGATGTTCATGGGATACAAACATCCAAACAAGCATGTTCCAATCATGGATACGGCGTATCAATGCATCGACATGGCAAAGAAATCAGGACTGTACGAGAAATCAATTATCTTCAGAGAATGGACACCTTTCGAGGAGCGAATCCCACTTCTGCACGTTTCAAAAATTGGAGTATCGCTGCATAAAAAGCACCTCGAAACTCGTTTCTCATTTCGCACCAGATTAATGGATTACATCTGGGCTGGAATTCCGATGGTTCTGTCAGGCGGCGATGTTCTTTCAAAGGAACTGGCATCATCAGGCGTTGCTGAAATCGTTTTGAATAACAATCCAAAAAGCATTGCCGATGCTGTATCCAAACTCCTTGATAAATCCGACAAGATGGATATATCACAAACATTCGATAATCTGCGATTGCAATACAGATGGGAAACAGTTCTTGCGCCAATAGCTGAAATGGCTGGGAACATTCAAAAAATCGAGAAATCAGATTATCAGAATCTGTTCAAGGATTATCTAAAAGAATTTCCTGTCCCGCCTGCACCGGGATTGATTGACAGAGGGATTGAGAAGATAAAAAAGAAGCTACGATAAGGTATTTAGATGACTCTGAAAAACCATGCTTCAAGTATGAGATAAATATTTATCCTGGGAGCGCTGGTCTCTGACCGGCACCTGAATAGTCTAACTGAAATTTAAAAACGTGAATCCTACAAATATAGATTAAATATTGAACTATTTTCTTTTGGTATTTTATCTGATAGATATACTATGTTGATTTCTATTAACCGAACACAGGTGCCGGTCAGAGACCAGCGCTCCCAGGTTAAGAAATTTTCAAAAACGTTTAAACAAGTAACCCAGTGTCTCTTCACCGTGATAATTCGCAAACTTACTCTGCTTCCGCATCAGTCATCACGGGAATATTCTTCTGAATCATAGCTTCCATCTCAGCAAGTTCATCAACGGGCCCACCGAGATATTCAAGAGAGACAATCGCGACATCATCCGCAAGTTGCGCATTTGATTTAAACATCATAAGGCTGCGGTGAATGCCTGCCGCTGTTTCATCATCCTCTTTCATGCAAATCTCATGGACAAGTTTAAACAGGTTCTCCGCGGTGAATCTTTTACCATTCTCATCGACAATATCAGTAGCGCCATCGGTGTACATTATTACCTTGTCGCCTGGATTAAGAAAAACCTCATCCTCATTGAAGTTCCCTTCAGGGAACATGCCCAATGGGAATCCTCCTCCTGAAAGCATTCGTATTTTTCCAGTCTTTTTCTCGAAAAGAAATGGCCTTACATGCCCAGCGCTCGAATAGCGCATCAACCCACTAACAGGATCAAACATCATGAAGAAACAGGTTGCGTACTGTGAAATCTCGTCACCTTCCGAATTTTCCCAGTCCAATTCATGGTTAAGTTTATTTAGAGCATCGATACTGGAATGCGCTTCCCGGCTTAGCTGTCTGATAATGCTTACAATTCGCATCATGGTTAGCGCTGCTGGAACACCTTTTCCTGAGACATCGCCAACTGCTATGCCAAGCATTCCATCCGACCTTGTTGCTATTTCGAAAAAATCTCCACCAAGATAACGTGCCGCTGTGAATCTCGTTCCAATTCTGACTCTTTCAGTCATGAAATCCTGTGGAAGAATTTCCGCTTGCACCCTTGCCGCGTATGTCAATTCCTCGTTACGTTCGTTGTATTCCCGTTTCAAATCCTCATGAAGCCTCGCATTTGCCACGGCTCCACTTAACTCCTGCGCTATAAAATCAATTATCTCCTTTGATTTACCGCTGAAATTATCAGGATCTTTGGACATCAATGTAAGTGTTCCGATTTTCCTGGATTCAGTGCAAAGCGGGTATATGGCTATTGAACCTATGATGCATTTATCACAGAAATCGCAATCTGATGATTCTATCAATCTTCTAATTGCTTTTGGATTACTTGTCTGAAATGGCCTGTTCCTGTTCAAAACGCTTTTAAGAACCTTGTTGTAACGATATCCGAAAAGAAAACACCTCATTCCGTTCTTCTTATCCTCATTTACAGCTGAAGGTTGGCTCATCAAACCTGTATCATCGCAAATGTGAACAGCGCTCAAGTCGCATTTATACATTTCTCTGATTCTTTCAGCCACTGTTTTTATTACGAATTTCATATCAAGGCTTGAATTGGCGGCAATAGCAATCTCTCGTTGCGCTTTTATCCTTTCAATGTTCTTATCCAGCTCTCTTTTGGTTACGCTCAATTCAATTGACTTTCGAATGAAGATCCACAGGCCTATCATAAATACAAGGGGCGCTGCGAGTTCAATGATATCTGCCGGGTCATAAGATATGTAAATGTAGAATGCCAGAGGGGCGAATATAAGTTTCGCAAGGAAATCCCATTTTATCACGTTATAGAAATTGGAAATATTTATACTCTTTCCATGCCGAACAATCAATAGCGGATAAACCATTCCAATATTGAAACAGAAATGCGTTATCGCGCCTCCGAATATCGGCAGAAGAAACGTTGGATTGGTTATTCCGGTCTTTGAATCAAGTAAATCTATTCCTCCAAGATGAAGAAAAACAAATCCTGCGGCTAAAATGGATATGACCTGAATCGCTGAATTCAGAAAATACCAGATTACATCTTTGTTTCTGCCTCTTATCCCCTGCCCTGCTATTCCTGTTACGGCTATCCACGCTGCGCTTACCGGTCCCAACAGCATTAACGCCAGATATTCAAAAGCGAATGCCTGTGTTATCTGCGCGTAACCCAGATTCAGAGGAATACAATTCGCGACTAAAATCGCTGCCGCGAGAAAAATAAATTCCTTCGTGATAATTGGATTGGTGACATCTGTTGTAAGTGCAAACAGCAAACCCCAACCAACAATAATCAAAGCAAAGCGGATTATGTTCTCCTTGAGTTTCATACTTCCTGAGATATTTCCATGAAAAGAATTCATCCTCAATCAATCCGACAGGCAATTACATAAAATCGATTAAAAGCTATTCATTATTAATATCATGATGTTTAAGGGAAATTTTGTAAGAAAATTCAAGCATGAGGAAATATCTTGATTAAGGTATCTTAAAACCAGTCTTTAAATCACTGTTTTCCATGCAAACCATCAATCCATTCAAAAGCACGGCCCTGCCTAAAGGTACAACATCAGCGTACTTTTCAATTGTTTTCATGAAACATTTGTTTTCAACAAGTCCCCCTGACAGGTAAAAACGCTCCCGACCGTCAACGAGCCGATAAACATTACGGGCTACTCCATGAACGAATCTCGCTACCGCTTTATCCACTGAGACTCCATCAATTATCAAATCAAACGCACGTTCTATACCGAATACTCCGCACGTTACATTTATATAATCATCCTCAGTATCGAGTGAATTGAAATCGATATCGAAATACCGTCCGATTATCTCAAGTGTAAATCCGGTATTTGCTCCACAAGCGGTGTTCCAATCGAGTCTTAACGGTTTGCCATCTTTAAATTCCACAAGTTTGGTATCACGCCCTCCAACATCGACCACACAAAACGTATCTGATTTAAGAATATTTTGCGTTCCACGCGCGAGACAGACAAGTTCGTTCTTGTAATAGTCAGATTTCATTCTGCCTAGATGTCCGGTTGCGCCATCGAATTTCATCTGGGATACACGCAGAAGATCCTTTGTCTGGATGATTTCAAGCTCATCAGATTCCGTATCGAGGATTTTTGTATATGTCGTACCGCAATCAGCTATTTTCATAAATACTCTATCTCGCTATTATATGTTTAGCTCAAGAAAAGCCTCTATTCTCGCTTGAATTCCCATTCCGATTTTCCCATCAGCATCGATATACAACCCGCCATACTTATCCGCCAGATGCTTCGCGAGTTGCGATTTGGCACAGAAACTTTGCGTATAAAAAACAGTTGGAATATCCGGGACCACAAAACACTCCAAGTCTATATCAGCAGGCCTGGATGCCTCCACGGTTCGCGTCCAGCCGTAAACGTGCGTTGAATCAGGAAAGAGGCGCAATAGATTAAAATCGTTTGGTGGCACGCCCCAGAATCCATGCGTTGGTTTAACCTGCATGAATGTTTCAGTTGAATCAATCAAAACCGTATCCATGATCTTTTCCACTTTCTCAACAAGCGGAATGGAACTGGTTGATATTGGAACATCTACCTTTTCAGGATTTTGGCAACTTAAAATATCATCATTTTTCGATTCAACAACATCAAATCCCATCTTTTGAAGAATGTAAGATGCGTAGCGTCCGCCCTCGCATTTATCAGCCCCGACAGATGCGACAATAATTCTCATGTTCTCTTTTAAGCTAAACGCGTTGTCGATAATATTTCTAATGATTTTGCAATACGCTCTGGGCATAATCCCGCTGTCAGGTTTGCCATAATCAATATCCAAATCCACCCATTCACATTCGGGAAACCGTTGCCGAATCTCCCCTGTCACCTCTTTTTTAGGGCAACCGTAAAATCCTATCTTTCCTTGTGAATTATTCATTTAGACCTCTAAAAAAATAGATTCCGGCTTTCGCCGGAATGACAAGCTACTGTCATTCCGGGCTTGACCCGGAATCCATTCTTTTTTCTTATTAACGCTGGCATCATTTCTTCGTTTTCAGAATCTCATTGATAAATACATGCTCGAACCTCTTTTTAGTTGCAAAATGATATTATACAATATTACTAAGAACCATTCGGGCAACTGATTGTTAATCCTCATAACAGATTCAGTTGTCTTATAAATGTATGATTAAAATAAAGTTGCTGATTAGCCGAATGAAATCAGCATCATATGTTAAAAAGGTGAAAAAATGAAAAAAGCGCTTTTAACAATAATCGCATTTCTTCTGGTATGCTTTCCGACAATATCAGCATCAGCCCAAAGTGGTTCAAAGGCAAGTGTGGTCCAAAAGGACACCGGCACTATTTTCGAAATTGAAATTTCAACTCCCGGCAAACCATCTGTAACATGGAAAAACTGGCTCGATAAAGGCATGTATTTTGGCGAGGCAACCATTGACGGCAACAAGTCAATGATTATTATCAGAGATGGTTTCAGCTACAGCCTTTCACCGGACATCAAAGTCGCGAGGAAATCCAAAATCGAATTTGACGAAAAAAAGAATCCCCTTGCAAGCAAGTACGGCGTCCTTGCAGACATACCACAGATTGACCCCGTAAGTTACCTTTCCACAATCAGGCGTCTAAACGCTAAATTACAGGGGCCAACCATGCTAGATGGCAACCGTCGCGCTGATATCTACAGTCTTACGATAACTCAGAAAAACAAATTCCCATGGAATAATTTCATGTTCTGGATTGACAAGGAAACATTGCTGCCAATCAAGATTACATACTCCGAAGGCTCTGAGAAAAGGACGCTTACATTCAAAAATATTCAAAAAGGCGTTAAGATTAATCCATCGAAATTCACTGTTCCTGATGGCTACAAGGAAATATTTTTCGAGTGGGATTGATATATTTATAAAATTCAATTGTAACCCGGCGTCCCTTCGCCGGGGTTTTCCTGCCAAATCGCAATTGTAACCCGGCGTCCCTTCGCCGGGGTTTTCTTGGCAAATCACAATTGTAACCCGGCGTCCCTTCGCCAGGGTTTTCCTGCCAAATAGCAATTGTAACCCGGCGTCCCTTCGCCGGGGCTTTCCCAAGAAATCTCAAAGATTGTAATAATCGATATATTTCTCAATGCTTCTATCATGCAGTTCTATGTCACCCTCAAATCGCTTGATTAGCCATTGACCGTCAATATTGCAAAGTTCAGCTGTGCCATACACTTCACATGGAAAGCCTGGAATGTCAAACGCTTCTTTAATTTTCAAATTGAATTCAAACACCACAAATGCGCGGCCTGGCTCGGATTTTCCAATATGGGTTTCCATCGATTCGACCTCAAACGATGGCACATGTCCTCTCGCGCATGGAATGTATGATCTCGCCATACCCTCAATGTTATTTACATCATTCCCCCACAGGTCTTTCAGATTTTTTCCCCCTGAATCAATGATGACACTATCCGCTATGAACGTGCCAAACGAACTATCGATAAGGTAATCCGCAGCCGCATCAACATTTCCTCTTCTTACTTGATTTATAAAGTCGCGAACTACAGTTTCCTGAGGTGTCGGGCGTGTGAAAAACCAGTAACCGAGGAATCCAATCACTACAATAATCAAAATAATGCTGAATACAGATCTTGCGCTCAATTCATGCCTCCATTCATTCGGGTTCGTAAACTGATTATTAGACACCAGTTAAGCTCATTGGTTTGGACATGTGTTTCGCTATTTTCTTTTAAATCCAAGTCCGGAGCTATCCCTCCGAAGAAACCACATTATTCCAGGGATTATAAAACTTCCAACAAGTGAGGAAATCACCGGTATTCCGACAATATACAGATATTTGGAGAGGTTAAAAAAAGGCAGAAGGTGCTTACCTATGATAATTCCAACCACGCCAATCGATAATGTGATAAATCGATTATCACGCTCGTACTTGAGCACATGTTGCACTATTGCGCCATAGAGATACGCCAGCAGAATGATAATTATCCATTTGATTATTTCATTGTCAATTGCCATCACGAGTATTTTACTACATGAAATGAAAAAAGCGCCTCCTTTCGAAGGCGTATTTCACTAAATCTGATTTAAGATCTAATCTCTATTCGTAATTATGTGTGTAGAATATTTCTCCACCTGACATGAAAGTATTGTCTCGATATATCATGTATATCTCACCATTCGAATTACCTGCGAATCTCGGCATATCCTGATCCGCAAAGAATTCTGTCGGTTC
This sequence comes from bacterium, assembly GCA_021157815.1. GTDB lineage: Bacteria > JAJVIF01 > JAJVIF01 > JAGGVT01 > JAGGVT01 > JAGGVT01. Next base: position 10,466 of record JAGGVT010000180.1, read on the forward strand.
ATTGATATGCGCATATTCCTCGAAATAATGTGAATATACTGATCTGTAAACATAGACATCCTGTCCGTGTGTCGTGTCAACGCTATCCAGCTGGTTCCAGCAAATATAGGTGTTTCCTGATGGCATGGAATGGATATCGAGGTCACCAAACAGTTGATCATCTGCTGATTTTAGAACAAAAGACTGAAATATAAATTCATTGTTCCCTATGTTTTCTCCATAGCTGATCGATATTCGTGATTCTGCCCCCATGTGTTCGTTAACTTTATAAGCGCAGAAGATATTGCCATTGTAATCCATTGTAGCTCGTGGATTGGATGCATATTCATATGATCCTTCCGAACTTAATTCCATATCATCTTCGAATGAGATTCCTCCATCAACAGTAACAATGTAATTAATATCCGGATTAAAAATACTCGCTTGCCGCCAGATTACCGCCATAAATTGTTGGTCTTCTCCCGGCTCAGGATGTGTAAGAATAACGGGGTTTCGATAATTGTGTGGGCTGTTATCAAGTTTTTCCACTTCTTCAAATGTATCCCCATAATCATTGCTCATGCAGATTATAAGGTCAGTGGTGTTATCGGGGTAATACTCCATATATCTTCTGAAAACGGCCCAAACATATCCATCGCTGCCAGCTTTTATAACTGCCTGATCTGAAACGCGGTATGAATCTGAATTCAATTGAATTGCAGGCTCGCTGAATGTCATTCCATTATCAGTCGAACGCCTGTAGAAAGATTGCGTTCTGTTTACGCCATATCGATTGCATGATGCATCGGTAAATGTTACATGCACATAACCTGTATCCGGCGAAACGCTGATACATGGCTCTGATTGTTTCCCCAGATGTCCAAGTTCCCAGTCCTTGCTAATCATTATTGGCATTTCAAAGTTCATGCCGGAATCCGTGGATCTATATAAGAAAACGTCCCAACCGTCGCCATTCACCGAACTGGCAACACTGCCAGACACATAGACATTATTTTCAAATACCGCGATATTGTTACCGCTCGGACTGTCCAAACTTACAGCGCTGCCAAAATACTGTCGTGATGAACCATCTTCGCCATACATGTTGAATCCTGATGAGAAAGAACCACCGCCGCGATCAATTACGTTTATGTTGAACATTGCATATGTTACAAACTGGTTCATATCAAACAAAGTTACGCCATCTCGTTCGACACCATAGTTTTCAAGATTAGTGCCATGAAGCTCATCGGTAACTCCAACCATGCCAAGATACTGATTCTCCAGTGCGGCAAGATCATTATTTACCCAAATTTTATAACACAGCGGGTCATCTCCCCATCCTGTTCCTGAAATCGGCTCTAATACTGAATCAAGATTACTGACTCCCGGAATTTCAACATATACGCCGTTCACCTTGCTTGAGCGTCTCAGTGAATCTTTCGGTACAGCAAAAGGGTCATAATCTCCTATAACGGTTCCGTAATCATGCTGCCAGTCATATACATAAACCTGAAGAAGTGACCTTGATTCAGTATCACCGGATGAAAGCATATCTTCATCAGGAGGAATATACACATCAACTTTCCATGGTTCCTTTCGGTTAAATTCAGGAAGCATATATACGGGATTTCCTCTCTGCCCCAGTTCATTACCCCACAAACGCCCAGATTGCCCATAAGCCGCTGAGATAAGGACGATAAAACCCATCTCTCCACCGATTGGAGAACCGAAATTTACCGTTTGACGATCCGGGCCGCCACCCTGTGGAAAAACATTGTGTCCGCTTGGATTGAAGAGATCTGTTATTCCGTTTGGATTTGATGCATCCACATTACCGCGTGATGGATCCTCGAAAAATATCAGGTAAGGATGCAAATTCGAGTTGGTCTGCCAGAATCCATCGACATAATCGTCAAAATGATTTGTAGCGCCATCCCAATCCTGTGATGCCCAGAATCCCGAGTTGTCGGATTCCATAGTTTCAGCGCCGCCAAGTGATCCCAGCACGGATGATGATATCTGGGGAAAAGCCACTGGATTTCCGCTATCCTCAAAGAAAAATATCGCCTCAGTGTCGAACACGTGTAGGTTTAAACGTTCAGCCCCTGTGGGCGGATTACTCCTGGGAAGATCAAAAGGATGCCTTAGCGAGAAATCAATCAATATCTCTCCTGCGCTGTTTAACTGAATTGATTCCATTTTGAAACAGTCACCGCAGGGTGAGCCGTTGAGGAAATTTGTAATATCCACAATGTAAGCATCACCAACCGCCTCAACATTCCTTATGGGAGTCATTTCTCCCGTAAGATCATCCGTGTCGATGGAAACATAATATGTTCCCATGGAACCATATCCGGTTGATATATCTCCATCATATTCACCAGTAACATAGACTGGAGAATTATTGGATATTTCACCATCAGATGGAGTCGCAGGAGTCAGGTCGCCTTCAATTGGATTCAATCGACTTCTGCTTTGGCATGAATATACAACAAGAAAAACATCGATAAGAATCAAAGCAAGAATCACTAATTTGATGTGGATGCCACCGGTCTTTGAAATCATGGATTTTACCCTCCATGGGTTAAGCTGCGCTGAACGAAAACAGCGTCTCCTGAGTAAAACAGTTCAAATCTCCTAAAATAGTATCGGGGTTATATGTTCGATGTTTTTCCTTGAGGCTTAATAGAAATAAGATATGAAGCGATTATTCCTGAAGCGGCATATATGGAAAACATTAACCGCATGTTATATATCGCGTCAGTATTCAGGAAAATAACCAGCGAAAGCAGGCAGAAAGCCAGATTTGCACTGGCAATCTGATGATATTCAACCGGAATATTTTTGGTTTGTAAAACTCGTATCATGAGCAGAACAATATGTGCTATTATCGCCAAACCAAAAAAAAGCCCGACTACACCAAACCTGAAAACCAAACTAAGATATGATGATTCAAAAGGATTCTTAAACTTCTCCTCTTCCGACAAGTAATAACTCTGTTCATGAAGAATACTCTTTGATGGGCCAAACCCAAGTATTGGCGACTCTATCAGTTTAGGCATCATATACATAACAGGTGCCATTCTACCAACACTTGTCTCATCCAATACCTCTTCCATTCTTACATTAGCGCCATATCTGGCAATATTCATCACGCTGTCCTGAACGGATTTCAAGCGCTGCATCATGAAAGTTTCACCAATAAAAGGCATTGAAATAATCGAGATAACAACCAGCGCGGTTACCGACACAACGGTTCCTATTATTTTCTTCGATGTTTTAACGAAAAATACTGCGGGGAATATTAGAATCAGCATAACGAAAACGATAAAAGCGCCCTTGGAACCAGTCATAAACACAGCAACAACAGCTAACATGAAAATGATTATGGTTGGAATTCGTCTTATCGCATTTTCGGAAAACAGCTTTGCCATTAGGTAGGAGCATAAGCAAATCAGGAATATTCCAAAGCTTCCAGCTGAGTAGTACGTTGAAAAAACCCGTCTGGCATCAGGTTTCATCAGCTCTATCAGATGATGTTTCTCTGTCCAGAATGAAAATACCGGCTCGTTGATACCGGCGAAATTGAAATACTGCACATATCCAATAATAATCGTGGCAAGCCCGCCATAAATAATTGGCGCGATAAAATACCGTTTGACTTCATCCGCACGCCAATCCATCTGATAGAAAAGATTGAAAGTAAGAAAATAAAACACAGGTTCCTTGATTATCAGTATATCTCTGACATTAAATGGCACTCCCTTTGTGGCATAACCATATATCATGGATAGCAGAATTGACCCTATAATAGCTAATATCCAGATATTCGCCCTCGCGCTGCGCCATTTGAAATCACGGTATTTCAACGCGTAATAGTTCCCAACAATCAGAATCAGAAGCGGCACTGTAAATTCAATCACGAGTCCTATATCTCCAAGCTTGTAGAACAAATGAGGCATGAAGATATATAACAGAATTGAAATCACAGCAAGCCGTTTGGGATAAACACTCGCGAAAGAATCATCATTGGAAATCGGTGATTTCAGGTAGTTATGAACAAGGATGGCAATTATTGCTAATATGGAAAAAACAATGCCAAAATCGGGCCATTTTGATGACAACGCTCCAAGGATTAAAAGCAGCACCCCAATCCAGAGAAATCCGATAAATGACAAATTATATTTCAGGCTCTTATTCATTTTTCAGATTTCACCGATAAAAGCTCTCGATATAAATCCTCATATCTTGCCGATGTATGTTTAACGTGAAACTTTTCAAGCGCTGTAGTTTTACCCGCGATGATGAATTTCTCAACCATTTCCTTATCTGACTTAATAGATTCAACCGCTTTGGAAATCGAACCCTTCTGCTTTACATCAACAAGAATGCCATTTTCTCCATCGCTGATTATTTCAGGAATCCCGCCTGTCTTGTTGGCTATAACAGGAATACCATTCGCCATTGCCTCCAGAATTGTAATTCCAAATCCCTCTTTTCGCGATGCCAGCACAAAGCAATCGGATGCCCGCATCAATTCTGATGGGTTATCGATTTTGCCAGTGAAAATCACATGTTCAGCAATATTCAATTCAGACGCTTTCTCTTTTAGTTTACCGGATTCCTGCCCATCGCCGATTATAATTAGCTTACCGCTCCCTTCTTTGTTGCGATATGTTTTAAACTCATCCAGAAGAATGTCAAATCCCTTTTCATGAATAAGCCGTCCTATTGAAACGACAACGAATTCATCCTCGGATATGCCCAGATTTCGCCGTACTGCATCCCTATTCACAATATTTTCAGGACACACACGCTCCGGATCAATTCCATTGTAGATTAGCGTTATGTAATTCGGATTAACATTGCCGAATTTCTTAATATACTCCCCTACCCCTTTTGATATCACCACGAAATGGCTGGCATATCGAACAACGAAATATTCGATTAACCCTTCGTGAAGCGGCATTGAATCAAGAAAATACATGCCAGCTGCGTGAATTGTTATAATCCGTGTTTTAACTCCAGCCCGCCTTCCACCGTAAAGACCAATCAAATCGCTGAATCTGGTATGAGTGTGAATCAAATCCGGCTTCAATTCACGAATCTTATCCACACCCTGCCTAAAGAGTTTTATTTTACCCATTGATTTATCACCATCAAGGTAATGAAGATTAATGCCGTATGATTCGGCTCGGTAGTCGAGTTCACCCTTGCCATAGGGCAGAAGGATATGATAATCGAATTCATCCCGGTTGGCGTATTTCAGGATATCCAGAAGCATGACCTCGGCGCCACCGATGTCGAGTTTGTTGATTATGTGAAGGATTCTTGGCATTCTTTTCTATAAATTTTAATTGGTACCGGGTACAAATTAATATTTCATGTGTTGACAATTTGAAATATATTTCACCAATACTCCCCGCTTCGCCCATCAGATGCCGTAATGACACATTTTGCCTTATCAACAATAACCGGTCATACTAAAGTCAATTTAATTTGTACCGGGTACAAATTAATATAAGCCCAGCTCAGCCTCGCTCATTTTTAGAAGCTGATTATGTTTCCTCTCATTTCCTATTGTCGATTCCGGTCCGTGTCCCGGATAAATCTTTATATCATCGCCAAGTGGAAGAATACGTTCCTTTATACTCTTGAAAAGCTGTTTGCCATCACCACCGGTTAGATCCCATCTGCCAACTGAACCAGCGAATAATGTATCTCCGGTAATCAATATTTTATCCATCAGAAAACAGACACCGCCGGGAGTGTGTCCCGGTGTGTGAATCACCTTTATTTCGTCATCACCCCATTTGATTATTTCACTGTCAGTCAGATTCTTTTCAACTTTTATATCCTTCATGGGAATATCAATCCCAAATTCAGATCGAGCTTTCTCTGAAATACGTTGAAGATATTCCTCATCTTTCTCATGAATCCAGATTTCCGCGCCAGTTTTTTCCTTTATATACGGGACTGAAAGGCAGTGGTCGAAATGGCCATGAGTCAGCAGAATCAATCCAATCGGCTTGTGTTTTCCCTCAGATTCCTGAACGATAAACTCATCCTCCCATGCGGGATCAACCACGATTGACTTCTCATAATCGTTGACTAGAAGGTAAACGTTATTTGCCATAGGACCAAGAGTCCAGGTTATTATTTCCAAGTTTTTCTCCTTAATTAAATTTAATTCAGATTTATGAGTATATCACAGCCGGGAAAAAACATTGTCATTCTGAATTTGATTCAGAATCCATTCTTTTCCGTTTGGCAAATGGATTCCGGGTCAAGCCCGGAATGACATTAATACCAATCGTTATGACATTAATCCCAACCGGAATGACATTAATCCCAACCGGAATGACATTAATACTAACCGGAATGACATTAATTCCAACCGGAATGACATTAATCCCAACCGGAATGACATTAAAATCCATCTGCATAACATCAAAATCAATCGCGGTTTTTCAGTATGATTAGGTATAATGCTACGTTATGAATCTTATTGATGATTTGAAATCAGGGAAATATCCGGTTATTGCAGCGCCGCTTGCGGGTTATGTTGACCCGCCGTTAGTCTCTATTCTTCTTGAACTCGGTGCTCAATATATGATATATCCGTTCATTTCATCAGAGGGATTAATCAAACGCAGCATTTACCGTAATCAGGTTGCCGGAAAGCTGAAAGCATGGCGCGAAACAATGCACGATGGCTGGAATCACTTTCAGTTATTCGGACGAGACCAGTCAATTATGGCTGAAGCCGCAATCATTCTTGAAAAGGAAGAGAACGCTGACGCAATTGATTTAAACATGGGTTGCAGTGTTAAAAAGGTCTGGAAAGCTGAAAGCGGAAGCAGCCTTCTAAAAACACCTGAAATAGCTTTAAATATAGTTGAATCAGTTATCGAAGCTGTGGATATCCCTGTAACTTTGAAAACGCGCACCGGATGGTCTCGCGAAGACGAAAACGGTTTTTGGCTCATAAGAGAATCCGCGAAACTTGGCATTGCCGCTGTTACTCTTCATCCGCGTCGAGGAAAGGATCAATGGAATTCTGATGCCATATGGGATGAGATAAAACAAATAGTTTCAGAGGTTGATGTTCCCATTATTGGAAACGGAGACATAAAATCTCCATCCGATACCGTTAAAATGCTCAACCAAACCGGCTGCAATGGAGTCATGATTGGAAGGGCATCGACTGGAAATCCGTGGATATTCCCTCGATGCCAATCGCTGATTCATGACGGCTTTGATATGCCTGAGCCATCCGCGGTTGAACGAATTGATATATGCATTCTTCACATCGAAAGATTGGTGCAGTTCAGAGGTGAAGATATCGGAATCAGAGAATCACGAAAGCATGTTGGGCGATACCTTAAAGGATTACCGATAGCATCGAAGATACGAAAGGAAATAGTTCTTTTTAATACGCTTAATGAAGTCAGAAATAAGCTAATAGAATATAAACATTATCTTCAGCAATTGAATTCGGAGAACACAAATGAAATCATCAAATAAGAGAATTTCGATACTCGGCGCAGGCATGTGGGGACGCACTATCGGATTGCTACTGTCTAGAAAAGATATTGATATATCACTGTGGGACATTCGCGACAATTTGGCAGTTGAGTTGCCCGATTTCTATTCAGGCATGAAATCAAACGGGCATGAAATAATAAGCGAACCTGTATTCACAAGCGACCTTTCCGACTCACTGCAAAATGCGGAACTCGTATTTTTCGTTCTGCCAACCAGCGCTGTTAGTCCGGTTGCCAAACAAATCAAAAACCTAATACCTTCAGAATGTCCAATCATCGTAGCAACCAAGGGCATTGAGGAATCGGGTGATGATTTCCATCTTATGTCCGGCGTTATTGGTGAAGAACTTGGCGATAATCATCCTGTCGGAATTTTAAGCGGACCTAATTTATCACTCGAAATTCAAGCAAGGCATCCAGCAGTCAGCCTGATAGCATCAGCTGATAATTCTCTGGTTGAACTGGCAATGAGCCTGCTGGCATCTGATAATTTCAGAGTTTATGGTTCCCGCGATGTTATCGGTGTTCAAATTGGAGGCGCTGTGAAAAATGTAATCGCTCTTGCCGCTGGAATGGTCGATGAACTCGGATATGAGCACAACACAAAAGCCGCGCTTCTCACAAGAGGACTGGTTGAAATTACTCGCATGGGTGAAAAAATGGGAGGACAATCAAAGACATTCACCGGAATAAGCGGTTTGGGTGATTTGATATGCACAGCGTCAAGCCCGACATCCCGCAACTATCGCGCCGGAAGAATGTTCGGAAAAGGCATGAAACGTGAGGAAATAGAAATTGAAATCGGCCAGGTTATAGAGGGAATACAAAATGCCAGAACTGTGAACAGAATGTCCGATAAGCTTGATGTCGAAATGCCGATATCTAAAGGTGTGTACAATATAGTCTGGGAGGGAAGAAATCCTCTGGACGCCATCAAGGAACTTATGACAAGGGAACTTAGATTTGAATGAAATCGCTTTTGAGGATAAATAATGAAAGATGACATGAAACTTGTTAGCGAAATTAATATCACACCACTAACTGATGTCATGCTGGTTCTTTTGATAATTTTCATGATAAGCGCTCCCTTCATTGTGCCACGCGGTAAAGAGGTTCATCTGCCCAAGGTAAAGGAATTCAAAACGCTAAAAAGTGAAAATAATCTTCTTTTAATCAACAATGACGGCGCAATGGAACTTAACGGTGTCGCTGTTAACGCCGGTGAATTTCAAATGAGCCTTGAGAATATCGTTGACGCATCCACCGAACCGGTCAACCTCTTTATTCGCGGCGATGAGAATGTTGGATACGGCATTATCGTAAATGCGATGGATATAGCGAAAATGGCTGGCGTTGAGAGAATCAGCCTTGTATCGGAGGTTGAGGAAACGGAGGTAGAAAAGGATGGTTAGTAAGTTAGTAAGTTAGCAGGTTAGTAAGTTAACAGGTTAGTAAGTTAGCAAGTTAGCAGGTTAGTAAGTTAGTAAGTTGGACTAAAAATGTAGCCGGGGAAACAGGTGGCTAAATCGCGCGAAACCCCGGTGAAGGGACACCGGGTTACTGGTTAGACGTTGGACTAAAAATGTAGCCCGGAAATCCACTTACCGGGAAAATGCAAGTTGATAAGCTTTTACTGATGAATGATAGTTTTGAAATACTGAACAATTACCCAAAGCGATTGGTTGTTTTTTACGTCATCTCGATAGTTCTGCATGTCATTTTTATCGGTGGAAATATCGCATATTCATCTATCTTTGTTACCGATGGTGATTTTTCAATTACCACATATCAAGCTGGCAGTGATGAGAATATCGAGGAAATATCGGGAAATCCGCTTGATTCAGATGAGCAGATAAAATCAACACGCCGTAAGATTTACCGAGTGGATTATTTCAACACTCTCCTGCTGGAAACACCAATTAAAAACAAGATTGTTCCAGAGCCGACTAAACCTATTGAGCCGGTTATTCCGGACAAGCCGGTTGAACCTTCCAAACCTGAATTGCACACTGATGATCCATCTGAAATTGGCGAAGATTCTGAATCCCTTATCGCCGACGAACTTACCGGAAGCATCATGACTTTCGATGAGCTTAAAGAAAGCAGAAATTCGCTTCACTTTCCACCGTATGTTTTCAACCTGATTCCACATAACGAGAACAACTGGATTTCATTCAAATCGAGATCATGCAGGGGACATGACATTGTTTATTTCATGGCTGACATTTCAAAAAAGGATGGTTTTGAGGAATATTTCGAATGGGCGATATTCTGGGATTCTATTTTGTCCATGCCGGGGGTAAAGGATCCCCCCACTCCTATCGGCATAGCTCAGATAATCGAGGATCCCTATTTTCTCACACCTCAGCTGGCATCTGATGCCATGAAACGTCGAATTGAAAAACTTGAATATAGTAAACCCTTAAATAGAAACTACAATTTCATTGACGTAAATGGGCAGGTTCTTGATGCGCTTGGAATAGAGGAACTTCCCATGCCACAGGTATATTTAGTAGATTATCAAGGTTATGTCAGGTTGAAACTAGAGGGCAGAATCCAGGATATTCCGATTGATCAGATAAAAAAGGCGGTTCTTGTCATAAAGGAATTATGGGACATGAACGAAATTGAATCAGCTTTTGCAACCGCGGCGATAATTTCATATCAGCAGAAAATAATCAATGAGAAGAAAAACGAATTGAAAGATTAGTTTTCATCTAAGACGGTTTAAACGGTGTAACCAAAGAAGCAATTATGTAGAGAAGAATCCCCAGACCGAAACCCGCTAGTGTTATAGCCACAAACAGCAACCTGAACAGAATCGGGTCGATTTTAAAATACTCTCCAAGACCGACACAGAATCCGAAGAATATTTTGCCTTCTTTTATCCTGTAGAACTTTTTCATTTGGTGGATTATAGCATAGTGAATGTAAATCTCAGAAAGTAAATGTGGCGCTTCAATAAATTGTGTGGGTTATTTGTCCCCCCGTAAAAAAAGGGGAATAAATGGTAGCCCGGTTTCTCATTAACCGGAGTAATGCGTAGATATTACCCATGTTTTCCCGGTTAATGAGAAAACTGTATCAGAACTAAAAAACATCTAGTAATTATCCTGTGAATATCTAACAATTTTGTGCTGCTGTTTGTGCTGCGGGCATCCTGCCTGCATTTTCTAATTTAACTTAAGATTTGAAAAGATGCAGGCAGGATGCCCGCAGCACAAAATTACTGGTTATTTGCACATTTCAATTAGTTCTTAGACAGTCTCATGAGAAGCCGGGCTACAATAAAGCAGCATTGGTACCTGGTACCAATTTACGAAGTCAGGAAACATAGAAAAAACCCCGCATAACGCGGGGTTGTGTTTTCATAATTGCCAATCTAAAGCTATGTCATCCGAGTTGACGTCCCATCCACTGTTCAAGGAGGAATTGCATTCGTCCGATTAGCAGTGAAATACGAGCCATAACCGTGTATCCAAATGCTGTACCGAAGGTTACCATCAGATACAGGATTCCAACCTGAGAGATTTTCCCAATTGCTCCCTTGTGTTCAAGTGAGAAGAAGAAATAAATAAGAACAGAAAGGACGCCAACAATAATAACAATGCTTGAGAAAATCGACATAAATGTGTATCCGGTTTGACCGCCCCAGAGAGGGACAAACGTCGACCACATGTGCCGCAATATCATCGCCTGTATCATAGCCGGGATCGCAAGACCTGCACCACTTGCAACCATGTACGCGAGACCGTACCTGCTAATCCATGAATACTGCCTTGATAATCTGAAAAGCATTGATACTCCAAACAATGCCGGAATTATAAGGATTTTGTTGTAGGAAAAATCAGTGAACAGCGGATCATACAAGTTTGGTTTCATTACATTGAACCATGTAATGCAGATGAAATACCCAACGCTGATGCCAACATAAAGATGTTCCGCGAATTTATAGACAACGTTATCCTTATAAAGGAACGAATACATCGCGAATGTGAGGAGAGCGGCAATCCAGATTCCAATCCAATGCATTGTCGGATTATAAATCCAGGTTATATGTTGATCAGCAGGAAGGTTGGCATAAATCTCAGTTATTCTATCAGGTATTAGCTGTGCGAAAAGTACAGTGTTAGCCATAAAAGTATCCATCTTACACTTCCTCCTCTTTTTTTATTCGACGTTGCATAAAGAAGAGGATATTCGTAACGATAACGATGATAACTGTCATAAGATGCACAATGGACTGGGCATCCATACCCATCGTAGCAGCGCCGGGCTGTTTTGTGTAACCGGCATCTGTAATCATTTTCTCATATTCCGCAGCGCCTTTAAGTCCGCCAAGCATGCCGTCAAGCTGTCCCGTATTGAGGTATGGATAATACTGAGTCGCGCTAACTGCGGTACAACCGGCGCCCATCGGGAATTTGTATCTTTCCTTGCCGTAGGCAATCCAGACTTCCACGCTTGCACCAGCAGCCAGGTCCACCATAAAATCATAATCGTTCAGTTTATCCACATTTTCGAAAATCGGCATTTCACCAGTCGAATTACCATTCGCATCCTTTGGGAATGTGTTTTTAATACTTTCCCCCATTGTAAGAATAACGATGGCAAATCCGGCTTTATATCCCAGGAAAACATAATCCTCTCCACTTACAGCCCCGAATTCCTCGGCAATAGTTTTTGTCGCTTTCTCGGCAAGTCCCATCCCTGAGGGCCAGAGAGTCAATAATGTAATCTTTATTTTCTTATAGAAACAATGTCTCAAAAGAGCCAGTGTCATTGGATAAAGTTCCGGTTTGGATGCCGGGTCAAAGTCCATTGCAATAAGAATATTTCCCCCTTCGGGAATGGCGTCGACTTTATCAAAAATTGCCTGCGCAGGTGGTGTAATCTTTATAGGCATTCCCATTGGTTTGAGAAGTGGAATGACAACAGCAAGAAGAACCAGCAGGAAAATCCAGCGCCTGTCAATCTGCATCATTCGATCATAGAATGACATTTAATCACCACCTCCACCCATGTAGGTTCGTTCTATGCCGAAGATTATTCTCAATGCCGTTGCGATTGCCGCAAGGCCGACACCAAGCAGAATTCCTCTTTGTGCCGCCATTGATGGTGTTGCCAGCAGCCATTCCGTAAACACTGGAAGCCCTTTTCCGAACATAACCTCTCCGATTGGCACTCGTCCAAGCATAACCACAATTGCTGTAACAAGAAGGATTGTCGCTTCCTTTGTTCTTGCGCGGAATGCTCGATACGCAGCCGATACGATGTAGAACGCAAGAATGGAGAACATCGTTGACTGCATAGGCACCTGCATATTGTCAAACAACCACATCAGCGGTCCGCCAGCTTCCATGTGTTTGGAATCAATCAAACCAGCACCGACCATTGTGAACATTGCGATATAAACAACAACGCTGAAACCCCACTGTGGCGTCTTTCTTTTAATCTTCTGTGCATGATGATTAAGCAGTGAGTAGATTCCCACAATCAGCGTAAAACCGATAATTATAAGAGACCAAAGGTTTATAGTACGATATATTTCCTGAACGTCATGGTTTGGCAGATAGTTCTGCAGCCACATGAACATACCAATAAAGAACGCTAGTGTGATTGGGATTTGTTTCTTTACCAGATTCAAATGGAGCCTCCTTATTTAGCAGCAAATACATTGCTGATGTGATTTAAGTAAATTGGTATATCAACATATTTCATGCCCAGAATTGTTACCCAAATAACTCCTATAACCAGCATAACCATCAGGAACATCTTGCCTACATCCTGGCCCTTAAGGCTGCCAAGAAGCAGCGGCTCGCGTGCCAGATACGCACTTGCGGCGTATAGTTCCTCTCCGATTAGCGTATAGTCGCATGTTGTAATAAAGAACGGAAGCTGCGCGAGTGAGTCAGTTCCCGCGATTTGAATCGCGCCAGTTGATGCGCCTGTTTCAGCAAGAATTAAACTCTCCGCGTAATAGTATCCCATGAATATATTCGTTGCAGGTTTTTCGCGAACCATGATACCGTCAACCGCAGCAGTGAAACTGAACTGGTCGTCAGTTACAAAGAAAATATTATCAGGATTGTAGGCATCTGGACGGCCTGCATCCATGTATGCCTCTTTCACAACCTCCTGACATACTGACATAACCACCGGATCACGATTCGGGTTGATAATCTTTGAGTCGTAATCGGCGACTTTCTTCGCAACCTGCCCCAGTATGTTGATAGCGGCGATTGTTGATACGTTTGATAACGAGTCAAGTCCTGTCAGATAGAGAATAGGTTTTCCCATCTCAGTTGCTCGCCCGATTGCCTCATCGACAGCATCAAGTCCGGCTATCTTTCTAATGAACAGCTCTTTTCCCCTCTTTGCCTGCGAGATGAACAAGAGAACGATCATACAATATAAGAAAGAAATAAAAACATTATTGATTCCGAGTATATCGAATGCATTTGAAGTCGAAACCAGATTCTGAGCAGTGCCGATATACTTAACGTTTCCGGAATCATCCACTGCTGCCAGTTGGAAATAATGCATCTTTTTGAAATCAGGATATTCCTCAGGCTCTCCATTTGTTTTAAAACGAGGAATTAACGCAGAAGGAATGATTTGGCCGATATTTTTGGGCAATTCAAGAGTAAGACTTCCATTCTCAAGCGATATCGATTTAATAATTCCATCCCGTCTAAAGCCATCAATATCAAGACTAAGATTCACATCTTGAATTTTATCAGGTTCCTTTGCCTGCTCCTTAATGAATTTTTTCTCAGCTATTCTAATCATTCTTGATTTAAATGAGAATGTAAATTCATAAAGATATTTACCGTCTTCAGCTTTTATAAGTTTTCCGTTTTCCAGTTGATTCTTTTCATAAATTGGAATATTAGGAAACTCTTTTGAGTACGCATGGAAATCTGCATCAAAACGACTGGGCCAGAAATGAGTTCTGACAGTAGCCAGAGTATCACTCAAAGGTTCGAAATCCTCATAATTGACCTCGATTTCAGCTTCTTCGTCAGCTTCAATATGACGGATATTCCCATCAATCACATCTTCTGGATTAAGTGTTTGATAGATTCGATAAGTGTAACTTGAAGTAAAATCGGCTATTGCATCAAGTTTGCCGTTAATCTGCTCCAACTCATTTAACACACCGTCGCGTTTTCTGTTAATTGGCTCCAACTTTTTCAGCAGACCAGCACGTTTAGGGCTATCTTCTTCTAAAGCATCCAATTGTTTTTCTAGCGACATCATCTTGCTAGTCAGAGGGACCAACCGTTTATCCACTCGTCCTTTCTCGTTAGTTAGCTTATCCCTTTCAGCAAGAAGTTCCTTTTCCTTGTCGCTAAGAGGCCAAGTTATAAGGAAAACACCACCCTCATCCGATGGAAAGTCCTTTAATTCAAAAACCGCCGGTAAATCGATTTCAGCGGAAGCGCTCTTTTGTGGCTCCTCCGACTCCTCATTAATTATCTGATCTTGCTGAACCTCTGCTGCGCCCTCATCAGGCTGTGGATCGCCCGCGTCCTGAGCATAAAGAGGAAGTATGAGAAAACAAGTAAGTGCAATAAATGACGAAGCGATAAATATCGCTTTAAAATCTCTGAGTTTTGTCACATTTACCTCCCATGGATTTTATTCATTAAGGGAACTAAAAATAATGATGCAATTCTATCATATTGGGCATTAATTGTCTTTAGCTTTTAATTGGTGATTTGTGCCGGTAAAAATCCTGATATTATATTTACGCGAACTGAAAACACAGGATATAATCATAAATGTGTGAATTGATGACCTATCGTAAATTAAAAAAGACAACGTATCTGGGGCTTATCCTTCTTGATTTTTTGGGGATACTTCTGGCATTCATGCTGGCATTCCTTCTAAGGCACTATATTCATGATGACAACTACTATCTGCCTGAATACGAATACTCTATCATCTCAATAATTCTCGGTGTTTTTTATGTTCTAATCCTTCACAGCGCAGGCACACAGAAACGCCATCCGTTTGGTTCGTGGCAGGTTGAGGTTTGGGCGATTAGTTCTGGAATTTTCAAAGGTACTGTTCTCTTCATGGCTCTGGCGTTTTTATATCGTGAGTTCTCTATCTCAAGACTGATAGTGTTTTTTCATCTTGTGCTGGCAATTTCCATTGTTTCGCTAATACGTCTTCTATGGCGACTTGTCATTATACAGCCATCTCTTCGAAAGGGTGTAAAAAAACGGATTCTCGCGATTGTGCCTTCTGATGAAAATCAATCTGACATAGCAGACAATGTTGGACATTCACAGATTGTTATCACAAAGAGATTTCAATCTGAGCAGGACATAAATAAGCTTGAGTCTTTAATTACTGAGAAGGCAATCGATGGAATAGAAGTAGCGGAGCGTGGTTTCCCGTCTGAGACTATTTTAAAAATCGCACTGACAGCATCCAGATTGGGACTTGATTTAAGAATCAAACCCGACCTTCCGGGACTGCTTCCTTTGAATTTCACTCTTGAGGAGATAGACGGCGAATTATTCTGGACAGCGGGCCGCGGATTGCGTGAGCTATATCCGAGAACATTAAAACGTATTATAGACATTCTGCTCTCCACAACATTATTGATTCTGTTTTTCATTCCCGGTTTGGTATTCATTCTGCTGATAGGAATAGGCAGTCGAGGTGGCGTATTTTATAATCAGGAGCGAATCGGTAGAAAGGGACATGGTTTCAAACTGTTGAAATTCCGCACTATGTATAAGGACGCAACTGAACGATTGAAGAAAGAGCCGAAACTTTATGACGAGTTTCTAAAGGGGTTCAAGCTTAAAATTGATCCGAGGATTACTCCCATTGGCAATTTCCTCAGGCGATACAGCCTGGATGAACTTCCGCAATTGATTAACATTTTGATTGGCGAAATGAGTTTCGTGGGACCTCGGCCTGTTGTTCAGGAGGAACTGGAACGATATGGAGAATTGAAAGACCTTCTGATGAGCGTTCCTCCAGGCCTGACAGGACTATGGCAGGTATCCGGCAGGAGTGATTTGACATATGATGAGCGAGTTCGCCTTGATTTGTATTATGTGGAAAACTGGTCGCTGTCTCTTGACAGTCAAATCATTGTACGAACGCTGCCTGCTGTTTTGTTTTCCAGAGGAGCATATTAAATTGGAATTTCTCTTGTGGAAATTTTCACGAAATATTTGGAAATCTAATCAACAGGTAGTATCATTATATTTGTAAATTGCGAATCATGAATTTAAACGGATTGAAGATTAAGATTTAATCATGCAAACAGACAATATGAAAATGTCTGATAGAGTTCTTATAAGTGTCATGGACAAGTGGATTGTCCCGTATGTTTTCCTGCAATGCTATCAAACTATCTCAAACAGGTACTCGATGAACAATGTCTGACGAAAGAGTATTAGTATTGAACGCCGATTATCAACCCCTTAATGTATGCGCCATGCCTCGCGCGGTATGCCTTATTTATCTTGGCAAAGCCCACATTCTTGAAACATCGGACAGGCTTTTAAGGACTATCAACAGAGATTACCCCTGTCCTACCGTAATTCGCCTTCAGACATATATTAGAAAACCATATACACCTGTGAAACTCAGCCGTAGAAGCATTCTGACTCGCGACAATTACAAATGCCAGTATTGCGGTAAAGTGGAAAAACACATGACAGTTGATCATGTAATCCCCAAACGCAATGGAGGGAAGACTGAATGGGAGAATCTTGTATGTTCATGCAGGGCGTGCAATTCCAGAAAAGGCGGTAGGACATTAAAAGAATCAAACATGAAACTTAGACGCCAGCCGTTTAAACCCAGTTTTGTGCTTCCCAACCATTACAATCAGCTTGCGAATAATAATTTCGATACATCATGGTGGAAGTATCTTGAGTATTTCATAAAGAA
>JAGGVT010000116.1 GCA_021157815.1 bacterium
CCCTAATACGCTTCCCACAAAAACCGCTGACCGAAGCAATCCCCAAAGTCCCCCGACTCGCCATTTGCGAAATCAGTCCACACGACAAACACCTCATCCGCCAATCCAGTCTCATGAATTCTGCCCGAAAGGTCGCATAGTGGAATTGATGTTGATGCTGTAACCGTGTCATTCAGCTGCGATGCCGGCTGCGTGAAATTACCTCCGGCGTAATCCGCGGATGTAATTATGATTTTATGCCCCGCACCGGTGTCGTACGTAAACGAAATATAAATCCGTCCAAAGTCATTCACATAAATCTGCGGATTCCGATGCCGCTGTACAAGCGACGGCGAGACATTTACATTTTCCAGAACACACATGCCGCCGAACGACGTTTTCGCAAAATACGTTCTCCAATTCAAAGTGCGGTAATCGAGCCATGAGAAGTACGCCTCATTATCAGTGCCGATATCCATAGACATTTCAGCGACACCGTTTTGCGAGTAATCTAGATTAACCTGACGGTTTATCCCGAAAGAGGAACCGCCATCATCGCTCATTGCATAATAGGCATCGCCGTTTGCGGAATATCTCTCATCAATCCATCCCACAAAAATATCACCGTTTGATGCGCTTGCGATATCAGCATAATTCGTATCAGCCGTGGTGTCAGTAACTGTGGATGCCTGATGCGTAAAACCCGCCCCGTTATTTTCCGACTTGTACAGTGTGATAATCCCGTTACCGGAGCCATTCTCATCCGCGAAAACAACAAACAGATTGCCTGAGTAACTGTTATATGAAATCGACGGCGCATGATCTCCATTGACAGTAACGGGCGGAAGCAAATAGTCGGCATCGAAACTCGAACCGCCGTTTGTGCTTCGCGCGAATCTGACACCGTTATCCTCTTTCCATGCCACCCAGATATAATCGCCATTCATTGCCACAGTCGGATATTCATAAACAACCGTATTCGCGATTGATTTAATCAACACGCTTGAGCCAAACGAAACTCCGCCGTCATCACTCGAAATCAATCTCAATTCGGTGTTGGTTCCAGCGTCATTTTCGAAAATCACATGAACATCATTACCATTTCGAATTACAGCTTTCTGGTTCGACCTCGAACCGATCCTCGTCGATGGCGCTGTGATTCCCGTGATTGCTGAATTGCTTCCCCATTTCCCCCTGATAATCAAATTGCATTCGGGAATGTCGCTTAACTGTGGATCACCGTCATCGGTACCGCGAACCGCCACAACTTTCGGACCAACATCAGCGATATTCGTATTCAGCGTTGGTGTCGCGCCAGTGTCGAAATCAACATCGAAAGTAATCCCGTCATAATCGATATCCCATTCATAGAGAACGATATTGTTCCCGTCAGGATCATCGAAATCAGCGTTCAGTTGGAAATTCTGCGATGGCGCATAAACCGCCGGATCAGCATCCGCATAAATCGTCCCCACAGGCGCTTCGTTTATCGCGCCAACCGGAATATCCAGAATCGCGGAAGCGGAATACTGATGGTCACTTATCATTATCTGGATTTTAAATATTTGGTCAACAAGAATCGCCGGCGCTGTCCACGTTGTAAACGGCGATTCCGGGTCACTGAACTCGCCAAGTGGCGATAACGGCTGAACTTGCAGCCATTGGTAATCCAGAATGTCATTATCCGGATCCTCACCTCCGCATTGAATTTCAGTATATTCGCCCTCGGAAAGATTAAAGGGGAAAGCATACGGCCCACTGATAATTCTAGGCGGTCGGTTGACATCGTTGACCTGAAGAATAAAGCCACTATAGACAATTCCGCCTCTGCCATCATCTATCGTTACCATGAAAGTGAAATTGGTTGTCTCATCCACTCTCGGAGCGAACCAGTATGTCGTCGCCATGTATTCATCCTCGAACGTTCCCTGTGGTAAATCGGGACTCAACTGCTGCCAGTAATATGTCAGTTCATCAGCATCAGGATCGATCGCATACACTGAAAATTTAGGCAGTGATGCCTCAGCTATCGGGTTGTTGTCTGATTTGGCAGCAGTCATAATCACAGGATCATGATTCGCACCGCCACTGACCTCAATTTCAAAAACCTTGTAAAGCGCGTAATCCCGAATGTCCGGCCCCTCAAGCGGAAACCCCTCAGGGCCTTCCGGAACATTCATGGGGCCCGGTGTCATATCGAGATCATCTCTGGCAGCGACTATTCCCGTGTATGTTCCCCCCAGTGCGCCCAACTGGTTTCTTACTTCGAAATCAAATCGATATGGATTCGAGGGGCTGCCGTTGCCGCCGTCTGGTACGCTCATAATCTCGACATTACCCAGCACACCGGGAATCTCCAATGAAACCCGCTTGATATCACTTGTTTCAGCGATTGTATTCAATCCGCCGTCAGGATAATCAGGATCAGCAATTAAACCAGCCTGCCAGTCATATACACACGCTCGGATAACTGCGGCTGACTGCGGAGTCTCAGCCAGAAGTTCATTGCTTAAAATCTGCACTTCAAGTTTCCATGCCTCTTTTCTGTTGAACCATGGAAGGTAATATTGCGGACTATTCCGGGTTGAGAATTTCGCCGACTGCCCGTATGCGACATCCACGACAAAGACAAATTCGATATGGCCAACGGCAGGAGGCTTTAATTCATAAACCGCACTCGACCATCCTGAGCCAACCTTAATTACGTTATGCCCTTCGGGAGCAAGCGGATCAAATGTTCCGCCGGATGTATTTGTAAAAAAGCGTTTGAATCCGTTTATATTCCCCTCGAAATTCTTCGGCGCGCCGAAATAAATTGAGTTCTCAGCGAGTGAATCGAAATGGGATGTGAAACCATCAGCATTGACCAGAAGATTGGCGTTGCCCATTGCATGTTCGGTTGTGCTGTCCGGTAGATGTATATATGTATTTGGAAATTCAAAAGAACCGGGTGAAATAACAATTCCCCTGACATCGAATCCGTGAAGATCCGGCCTGCTTGCGATATCAGCAAACGGATGCCGCACCTTGAACTCCATTACGATATTGCCATTGTCGGTTACATTCATCTGGCCAATCTGAAGACAGTTCGCGCATGGGCTTCTTAGCAGAAACTGCGTCAAATCCGCATCGAAAACATCCCCGATTTCCTGCGCGTTGCGCGCGGGGAGAATTTCAGCCTCAAGTGTTTCGGGATCTATCGTTACAAGCGCGACCGCCAATGCCCCCTGATATGTGGCGACTCGTTCGTTCGCGCTGGTCACAAAAACAGAATCAGAAACTATGCTGCCCGTTTCAGACAGCAAAATTCCTTCTTCCATTGAAAGCGCATCGCCATCCTGAGGAATCACAGGATTGGAACCTTTCGAACATCCTGATATCGACAGCAATATCGCTGACATGATAATGATTGTAATTAAAACCGATCTTTTGAACATACCTTTATTCCTTGATAGTTTTTTCTTTATGTTGAATATTGAAAATTATACGTGATGATTTCTATATGTGCCAATCCGAAGAATTGAATATGTAACCCGGTGTCCCCTCACCGGGGTAATGCTTAACTTCCCTGTACCCCGGAAATCCAATTCCCGGTATATCCCTGGGAACGCGACCGTCTCGGTCGCCCTGCCGTAACAACCGTAACCCGGTCATGCCGTCCTGAATAAAATCAACAATTACCTATAAGGTGAATCAGGCATGCCGGGGTCCCGCATAAATAGCCACCTTTTTCTCATCCATTTTCATCATTCCCATATCGGTCGCCCTGTCGTAACAACGACAAAATCACGCTAAATCAAATTGAAAGAGATTTAATGCTGTGTTATCATCCAAACGCGCCGGGGTTCAGGTTATTTATGCCTGATATAAAATGACAGATTTGAAACAAAAACTCATGGCTTACCCGGGTGTCATTTGTGATGAAAATATCGACGCCCATAACCTCACATCTTTTTGTATCGGTGGAAAAGTCAACTATCTTATTACCATCAGCAATCCCGATTCAGTTTGCAATGTCATCCGCGAAATTGCAAATCAGGGATTGCCCATAATTCCGCTAGGCGCCGGAACCAACATGCTTGTTTCCGATGATGGCTACTCCGGCGTCTTCCTTAAACTCGGCGATCATTTCTGCAAAGTCGAGCGAACATCCGAGACATCAATTCAAGCGCGTGGCGGGCTGAAACTAAACGAACTTATTTCGTATCTTACAAAAAACAAACTCAGCGGATTAACTTTCCTCAGTGGAATCCCCGGAACTGTCGGCGGCGCGGTCGCGATGAACGCTGGCGCTTTCGGCGATGAAATACGCAATCACATTATCAGCGTCCACGCTGTAACAATGGATGGCGATGAACTTCACCTGGGAAAAAGTGAATGTGAATTTGGATACCGGCAGTCGATATTCCTCAAACAAAAGATCATGGTTCTAACTGCGGATATTCATGTAACTCCCGGCGAGTCAATTGAAAAGGAAGTCGAGGAATATCTCGCGCACAGAAAAAAACGCCATACTCCAAAAGGACGGTATGCCGGAAGCGTGTTTAAAAATCCTGAGGGTAACTACGCTGGTAAAATTCTGGATGAATCGGGCATGAGAGGAATGCGTATCGGCGGCGCGTATGTCTCCGAAAAACACGCGAATTTCATTCTCGCGGATGAGGACGCGTCAGCGAATGATGTGCTTGAACTTATGAAAATTGCGGCATTGCGCGCTTACTCTTTTTATGGCATAAAATTGTATCCTGAAATTAAACTCGTCGGTTTTGATTTGGAATGGAATGAAATATTCAAGATTTGAAAGAACAGGATTAAAAGTAAGAACTCGTCAAGAATATGATAGCCGGCTAAAGTCCGGCATGAATCGAGAGCTTGTCAGGCTCATCGTTAACCTTCTTATATTCACTGGCATTTTCTGGTATTTGAATTACGGCGCTCTTTTCATCATTAATTCAGTCAAAATTACTGCGGATGATTATCTCCCCGCTGATAAAATAGCTCAGGCTTTTCAGATAGACGACCTTGTTGGAATGAACTTCCTCTGGCTGCGCTATACAGACATCGCAAATGGCATTAAAGCAAATCCTGCAATCGAATCTGTAAGCTTTTCATTCTGGCATCCTCGCGAATTGGGAATCCATCTGATATCGGCAAAACCGTTTGCAGCCATATCGAGGGCTAGAGGATATTACATTATCGGACAGAACGGCCAATTTCTCGGATTCCTGCCTCCGACCGCTGATGTTAGTGTGCCTGTCAGATTGACAAGCGATAGAGTTTTATTTAATCCGGAGAGCAAGCCTTTGCGTATTCCGTGGCGGGAAACTCTCATGGCTAAAGAACTTGACAATTCCACGTTGATGCTCGCTTTGGGTTACCATGACCTGATTCGACTCCGGCACCTGGTTGACAACCAACCTGGATTTCCACCCGTTCAATATGTCGGCTACGATGAACATTACGGCTTATATTTAAAATGCTATCGAAAACCGCTTGTCCTGCTGGGATACGGAGACAATCTGGACATCCAACTGAACAAAGCGCGCAAAGTACTGATATATCCTGACTTGCTTTATGATGAGGATAAATACATCGATCTCAGATTCGACCGATTCCATTCCGCCAAAAACCTGATACCGAACCTGGGTAAGGATAACCAGCTTTCGTACTGATTTTATAACAGTGACAATATCGTAGCGCTGGCTTCCCGCCAGCGCCGTGAAAACTCAGTTTTAATTTAGTCGAGCCTGAAAAACTTTCTCTTAAGTATGAGATAAATGTTTTGCCTGGGAGCGCTGGTCTCTGACCGGCACCTGAGCAGGCTAACTTGAAATGATAAAAATGAAATTTCTCGGATATGGTTGATAAATTCAACCTCTTTCTTTTAGAATGTTATCTGTTAGTTAGACTGTGTTGATTTCTATTAACCTTGTCCAGGTGCCGGTCAGAGACCAGCGCTCCCAGGTTCAGCATTTTACTGATATGATAAAATCAACCCGAATGCCACAAACCAATCGTAAAATATCAGCGACCAAGCTAGTCCTTCTCCTTTGCAGCTCAATGACAGTAATGGCGGGAGCAACCATCGCCCCGGCGCTGCCACTAATCGAATCGTATTTCGAAAACACGGCAAACGTTGAAATGCTCACCAGATTTGTATTTACCATTCCAGCGCTCTTCATCGTACTCTTTGGCCCTGTCGTTGGATTCCTCACTGACAGGTACGGGCGAAAATCGGTGCTGGCATCATCGTTGCTCCTGTATGGAATATCAGGCAGTGCGGGATTATACCTGGATTCAATGACATCGCTTTTAGTCTCAAGAGCACTTTTGGGAGTCGCGGTAGCGGGAGTATTAACCTGCACAACCACACTAATCGCGGATTACTTCTACGGCAGGGAACGCGAGGCTTTCATGGGCAAGCAAGCAGCGTTCATGGGGCTTGGCGGAATCGTATTCCTGCTGGCAGGCGGAGCGCTTGCAACTTTAAGCTGGCGAGGTCCCTTCGCTGTTTACCTCTCAGCGATTCTGGTTTTGCCGATGGTTCTCCTTTGGATTTACGAACCCGATAGAAAAGCAATCACAGCTGAAAATCAAGAGCAATCAACTCAAACCATTCCATGGAAAAACATCAACGCGCTCTATTTACTTGCGATTACCGGCATGGTGCTGTTTTATCTCATACCTGTCCAGCTTCCCTTTTACCTGAAGGAAATCGCCGATTCAACTCCGCCTCAAATCGGAATGGCAATCGCATGGTTCACAATGTGCAGCGCGGTGGCATCTGTCCTCTATCCCAAAATCAGACGTAAACTCTCCTACTCAGCGATTTACTTTCTATTGTTCATTCTAATCGGAATAGGCTACATGTCGCTCGGACTGATAAATGATTATCAATCGGCGCTCGGAACACTCATTCTCAGCGGTCTTGGATTCGGGCTGTTCATGCCAAACATAAACATAATGCTGACCAAACTTGCACCGGAACATGTGCGCGGTCGAATAGTCGGCGGACTCACAACCTGCCTGTTCCTGGGACAGTTCATTTCACCAATAGCAGCCCAACCGTTCATTTCACACACCGGACTCGGCGGAATGTTCGGTGCATATACATCAGCTGCAATCTTCTCACTACTTCTCGCATTGATTTTCTTGATACCCAAAAATCCATTTAGCTTTGATAGCGCATCACGCTAAGGCATTCTGGCAACGCACCACGCTAAAGCATGATGTTATTTGTTAATTGGTTGAAACAATATACCATGTCGGGTGCCGCCCACACATCACGTCTTTTTGTGATATGTGGGTGAAACACGAAAGTGCATTTTTTACAGCCCTGATATTCTTGATGATTGATAACCACTAAACTTGTCTGGCAACGCACCACGCTAAAGCATGGTGTTATTTGTTAATTCCGTTTTTTCAACCTGCTAACCTTCTAACCTACTAACCTGCTAACCTTAAAAATCACCAAAGCTCCACACTCACGAACCCATTAAAACCACCTGCAAGATATGCCCTGTTGTTCTCAATATGTATTCCTGAGACTTTATGGATAATAAGTTCGCTGATAAATTCCGGATTTGATGGGTCAGAGATATCAATAATTTCCAAATGAAAACTGTCAAATTAAGCATAATTACCTGCAATAGCGCAGCTTTCCAGCATGGAATCAATGTAAAAAGAAGTAGTAATTACCGGATTTGCCGGATCGCCAATATCCACAATAAATAAATCTCTACCACTTTGTTCGCCAAAGAAAGCGTAATTTCCTTCAACTGTTATCTTATAGGTTCGTATTCCAGAACCTGTATTTAACGAACCATGCAATGAAGGATTTGATGGATCAGTGATATCCAGAATTAACAAGCCATTTGCTGTTGGATATTCATAACAGGTAATATATGCATAGTTTCCCTGAATATCAGCATCCTGTATATCAACATCTATAAAATGCCCTGCGATTGAGGGAATCAGTGGATTCGATATATTGGCAATCTCCAGGCCATAATCCGCAGATACCATATATGCATAATCACCTGAGACTTCAACACTCAATGAATCCCCATTCATGTCGAGAGTGCCGATTATCCCAGGATATCCCGGATTGCTGATATCAAGCAAATATAGGCCACTCGTGCCATTTGCCACATAAAGGTAATCACCATCGATGTACACATCACGTGCTGAACTTATATAGTTTGTCCCCATCTTCACTTCGGAAATGATATTTGGACTATATGGATTACTGATGTCAAAAGATGCAATTATGTCATGGTTTTCATTTCCACAGTATGCGTATGTGCCTTTCACATCAATGCTTTGTGGATAAAAACCTTTAAATGAACGGACATATTGAGGATCACCTGGATCACTAAAATCATAGATACTCAAACCGTCAGATAATGCAATCAAATATTCACCGTATGCCTCTAGATTACAATAGAGAGGCAGTGGATTAGTACCAATTCTTGAGATATTATAAGGATCACTGATATCATATGTTGCCAAACTATACCAACTTTGACCATCGTAGGAGATGTAAACACGGTTGTCTGAAACAGCTATTGAATAAACTATAACGCAATCATGCATTGAGTCAGACGAAACTCCACCACCGGAATTAGTCAATATTGGGTTTAGAGGGTCTCTTACATCAATTGCCGTAAAGCTCCAGGTTTGACATTCTTTATGGCTTATTAATACATACCCGGATATTAATTCAAAAAGATCGTATGAATAATAGAGATCGAAATCATAAACGCTGATCACCTCTGGATTTGCGGGATCTGAGATATCAACTATTACTAGTTCGTTATCGTTTTGTGTGTAGTATGCATAATCGCCTGATACTAATGTTTTATAACTATCCCGAGTCTCGTTAATGGATTTGATTTCCGGATTGCCCGGGTCAGTGGCATCAACAAGCACATAACCATGATATCCATCGATTGAACCATCAACGCAAATTGTGTTTCCTGCCATTGAAAGATAATTCATTGCTGCTGATATTTCCAATGAACCGGTTATATATGGATTGGAACGGTCAGAGACATCTAATACTGTTAAAACAGAATTATCAGGATCAGAATTACGTTTTCCAATACATGCAATCTCACCGTTGGTGACTATATATGATGCCTTTGGCACTTCAACAATCCCAAGTATCTCCGGTTCTTCCGGATTCTCTATATCTAAAATCGTAAATGAACCATACTCATGCCAGGAATAATCAACAACATATGCGTAATGTTCGAAAAACGTTATACTCGGGTGTTGGGTAACAGATCTTTTATATTACCCAGCGACTTGCGGATTGAGTGGTATCCCTATCTGGGGAATTGCGGAAAGAACAAACGTGTTTGTATCAACATTCGGCGTTGACGCGCTGTCCCGGCATCGCACTCCAAACCAGTATGTTTGCCCATTCTCCAAGCCCATGAAAGTATATGGTTCGTTTGTTGTTACAATGACCGGGATTTGATCCCATGGGTCATTGTCTTCATCCATATAAAGCAAATATTCAACTGGTGGATTGCCTGCATCTGTTGCAGTTCCCCAAAAGACCTTGACACTTTCGTTCCCCCCATGAGCATTTTCAATTCCGATATTAGAATCCCAAACCGGAGGTTCGTTATCCTCACTTACTGTAATTGTTATCCTGTTAAATAATTCAAATGAGCCTGCGTTGGGTGATCGAGCTGCCAGATAGCCGGTATATTCCCCGATTGGAACTCCTGCATTGTTGACAAGATTCAGTTTCCACGTTTGCGATGTAAACTGCTCAAACGAATAAAGAGGCTCATTAGTGATTTCAGGGCAATGCAACAGGACTTTGCTAACATCATCCTGCCAGTCGAGGACAGTTACCTCAACATCAGTGGATGCTCCAACACTGCTATATAAAACACCTTGAGTGAAATTCAATATCTCATACGGCTCCTCACAATTGCCCGGGAAAGAGGCGTCGATTGCGAATTGGATATCGTAATTCGAATCGGGGCAGTATATCTGCAGATTTTCGGTATATGATGCCTGCGCCTGGAAATTCCGTCGCGTTGCTGTTTTCGCATACGCCATAAACGGATTAATCGTCAATCCCTCGGCTATATCCCACAATCCTGTCCAGTCATCCGCTTTTGAGAGTATATGACCTGCATCGTCGGTGTATATGATAAGGCGCACATCGAAAACACTCATATATGATGAATT
The DNA here is from genome assembly GCA_021157815.1 of bacterium. Classification (GTDB taxonomy): domain Bacteria; phylum JAJVIF01; class JAJVIF01; order JAGGVT01; family JAGGVT01; genus JAGGVT01. The sequence continues at coordinate 10,192 of JAGGVT010000116.1, forward strand.
CTTAATCGTAACGCTTACATGAACAGTTTCAGTCGCCGGGTCCCAATATGTCACCACGATTTCAGGTGGTTCGATTGACGACCTCACCGAATAATGGCGGTTCACTTCACGGTTTGGTTCGATTGTCGCTGTCAGAGTTTCGGGATTTAGCTGAAGAGTCCACGTGCCAAGCAGATTTCGGTTTGAATTGTCCGCGTTCGTTTCCGGCAGTGGAATAGGGGAATCGATGCCTGAGTCCGGTTGAACACTCACCGGATTTGATTTCCCGGATGAGCATCCTGAAATAATAAATGCAAAAACGACAAAAAGCGTAACTGAAACAATATGTACTTTCCGCATCCTGATTTCTCCCTGGATAATCTTATTACTGATATTTATATTAACGCCCTTTGAGGTTTCTCTTACTAATTTTACCACATTATTTTAGATGCCCTTTCCTATAAGGAGTAATATTATTTTTACAACTGTTTGACAAGGGGTAAATCAATGAAACTCCGTATTATCTTCACCACATTATCAATTATCTTTGTATTCTTAATGGGATGTTCTACTAGGGGTAATAAGCCCATTACTCCATCCGGTGAAAACTCTAACCAGTTCACAATTGACGACCTGCGTTCTCTGGCTGTTGACCAGACTGAACCTGGCAATTACTGGTCTGTGCCTTTGAATGTCGATGGTGAAATCTGGGCGTCACATTACAACGAAAACGGAACTCTTCACCGGGCGATTTGACCCGCTGTTGATGCTGCCGCCTCCGGAATACTCGTTCTCCCATTTGATGAAGTCAAATAACTCAACAACCGCATCTATGGCTCGAACAGGATGGTTCGCGGATATCGATTCCTCAAGCGTCTGTTGAAATAATGTCTGTTTATCCCGGTCTTGTGCCGCTTCAATAAACTTTTTCATGCCATACTTTTACCCCTTTCTTAATGAAAATGCAACAACCTTTCCCGACAGGAGCTTTCGCGGGAACGACGGAACTATCATCCTGCAATATTGCTCATTACTTCAAAATACAACGCCTACCATGAACTCCCCAATTTACCAATCTCACCTTCTACCGCATCCAAAATGTCGCATTTTTCAATCGATTCCATCATGTTGTTATGGTCGATAAACAACGGCCTGTCCTCATCTAGATGCTCAACCACTTTTCGTATCGCCGCATGTCCAGCCTGTGTTCCCTTTCCGAATGAGAACTCCCTGAAATCAAGCCCCTGCGCTGCGGCGATAGCTTCGATTCCAAGCACACCATACGCGTTTTCAAGAATCTGATTTGTTTTTAGCGCTGTGTTCATGCCCATGCTGACAAAATCCTCCTGGTCAGCGGCTGCCGGTATCGACTGAACGGAAGCTGGCATCGAAAGCGTCCGCTGCTCGACGATTAACATCCCGGCAGTATATTGGCTCAGCATGTGCCCGGAATACATACCCGCGCCTTTTGTTAAAAACGCCGGAAGCCCAACGCTCAACGCCGGATTTAGAAGTCTGTTAAGCCGCCTTTCACTGAGAACGGATATCATGCAGATTGATGCTCCCACCATATCGAGCGGAAGGCTTATCGGAGTGCCCTGGAAATTTGCTCCTGTCAGGACAGTGTCATCATCAGGAAGGAAAATTGGATTATCCCCAACTCCATTGATTTCTATTTCAAATTGTTTACGCGCGTATTCCAAATGGTCTCTCGCGGCGCCAATCACCTGAGGCGTTGAACGCATCGAGTACGCATCCTGAACCTTAACTTTCATTTTACCGGATACAAGATCAGAACCGTCAATCACTTTTTTAATATTTCCGGCGGATGTCACAGCGCCATGAAATCCTCGAATTTTATGAAGCCTTTCATCGTAAGGTTTCATGTTTGCCATTAGAGCTTCGAGTGTCATTGCAGCCACAATTTCCGCCTGCTTAATCCATCGTTCAGTATCGTAAACCTGCATACTGCCCCAGCCTGCGATGATATTCGAACCGTTAATCGCAGCAAGGCCATCACGCGCGAGAAGCCCCGGAACAGGAATGCCCGCGTCATCCATCGCTTTCTTTGTGGGCATTCTCTCACCCTTGTAAAAAGCATCACCCTTGCCCATTAATGACAATGCAATCTGGCTCATGGGAGCGAGGTCGCCAGACGCTCCAACGCTGCCTTTTTCGCAGACCACCGGTATTACGCCTTTATTTAGAAGATCCACATAAGTCAGGGGGATCTCTTTGCGGCATCCTGAATTGCCGTGGCAGTGCACATTTATTCGAGTCAACATCCCCGCACGGACAACCTCGATTGGAAACGGTTTTCCAATACCGGCTGAATGATTGTAGATGAGATATTTTTGAAAATCCTTGACCTGTTCGTCGTTTAACACAACCTCGGAAAATTCCCCGATGCCTGTGTTAACTCCATACATGATCTCGCCAGCTTCGATTTTTTTATTCAGCATCCCTCTGCATTTGTTAATCCGCTCAATTGCGTCAGGTGCAATTTCGACTTTTTCATTATATCGAGCTACATTGACAACATCCTCAATTGTCAGATCGTTTCCATTAAGAACAACAGTCATCGCAATCTCCATAATCTGTTTTTTTATCGTATGTGGCGCATAATCGCACCTCAAAAAGGTATTATATATATATACAAGGACTCGTTAATGTCAAGATAATTTCAAACCACTGAGCATTGCCTTTTCTCTTTATCAGCCACAAACAATCTTTAAATCACCATCATTGAAACCGCTTAATCAACCGATACTATATCTGTAAGTTTTATCGAGGCAATTATCTCTCGATGATTTTACTTGGTGTGCCTTTACATGGTATAAAGGAATAGGGTAAACTTGCAGTTTTGGATTTATGTTAAGTTTGATTAAATCAAATTAAGCCATCGAAACAGGCGGCCTTAACGGAAGGAAAGATATGGAATACTGGTTGTTTATGAGGGTTTTATCGCGAAGGAAATGGTTAATCATCGGATTAATCCTCCTGACCCTGATTGCTACTTACATATCAATTCTGGTTTTTCCTGTTCCGCTTGAAGCCAGAACAAGCATTCTTTTTAATTTCCAGACACCGGGCGATGTCGAGGTTTTTGATACCAACAAGTATCAAGGTCCCGGTGAAGCGGTTGAGCATTACAACTTTGTGGCGCTTTTCAAATCAGAGTCCGTTCTTGAGGAAGCTTACGAGAAAGCGGCATCAGAAGTTGATCTTGGTCCCGTAACTCTGGATATTCTCAGAAAACATGGAAAAGCCGCGCTGAGCCTTATCAAGGTCGGTGGCCTGGATGAAAAAACAAGCATAATTGAATATGTCGTAACGCTTCGAAATCCAAAACGCGCGATAGCCCTATGCAATGCCGTTACCGAAGTTGCGATCAATCGCTATAAGGAAATTCTCGCGGATGCAACTGTAAAGAGCAGGGAATACTTCAGCCAGCAGGTTACAATCGCTCGAGTTGAACTCGAAAATTCTCAAAAAGCTCTTGAGACATTTTATTTGGAAAATCCGGAATTCACACGTTACCTTGACAGGGCAACATACTCTGGTGAAACAATACGAAGTGAATCCAATATAATCGACCTTCAGATTAAACACGCATCGCTTAGCACACAGATAAAATCAATCGAGGCTGATATCCGACAGTACACCGACAATCCAGCAGATAAAATGCCGGTGTCAGTCCAGGCTAATTTGCTTGTCAACGACCTTAGAACTCAATTGGTTAAACATCAGCTCGAGAAGGAAAAACTTCTTAAACGCTATTCCGAAAATTATCCGGCAGTCATAAAACTAAACCGGGATATAGACGAAACTCGAAACTCTCTTTATTCCACCTACCTTACACTTCTGAGCGAGCAGCTGACCAAATATAAACTTGAACGCGATGAAATCTCAGCCTCGCTTTCATCGATGGAATTTCTTCAAAATGAAACCATACTTGACTATAACGCTTTCAGTGTTAAGAGGCTGATTTACAACGGATTTGATAGAGACCTTAACGTTTCGGAAAATAACTACCGCCTTATGGTTGAAAAACATACCGAGGCAAAAATCCGTGAGGATGAGGTTCGAAATCGATACACGCTCGCAATAATAGACAAACCTGACGAGGCGATGCCGAAAGATGAATTTTTCTACAATCCTGCATTTAAAATGGTTTTCGCCCTGTTTGGAAGTTTGCTGTTCTCGCTGCTTCTTGTGTTCATGATGGACTATTTCGAACTTCGTTACAGGGCAACGACAGATATTTCAACAATTATTGATTTGCCAATCCTTGGTGAAATACCCGAATTCCGTGTTGGAAAGTAGGGAGGCAGAATTACTATATGGCTAAATTATGGATAGAATCAGAACCGTTGAATAAATTCTCAGATGCTGTCAGAACGCTCCGGGAATCATTATTTGCTCATATATCAGATATCGAAAATCCGCTGATTATAACAAGCTCTCCTCATCGCGGTGATGGATGCACCACTCTTACAGCGAATCTTGCCGGTGCGATTGGGCAATCAGGAAAACGCGTCCTTTTAATCGACGGCGACCTGAACGGTGAAGGGCTTGGTGATTATTTCCAGCATGAGTCAAATGGTGGATTTGTGAAAATCATTGAGGGTGGAGATGTGCAGGCGGTTTCATCCGGAATTGAAAATCTTGATATACTCCCATGCGGTATCCCGAAAGGAAACAAGCATCCGTTCGACTCCCCACGCGTTATAGATTTGCTGCAGAAGTACCGCAAGGGATACGATATCGTAATCATCGACACAGCACCAATTCTTGAAAGTTCTGATCCTGTAGTTCTGGGAAAACATGCCAGTGGAATTATTCTGGTTTTCAGGGCTGGCAATTTCCAGCGCGAGGATGAACTTGTCGCTCGTGAACTTCTCGAAAGAAGCGGAATCAAAATAATAGGCGCTGTGATTAATGGTGTTCGTGAGCAGGATCAGGATCCATATTATACATATCAGCGGCATCTGGAGATGAATCGAAAATGATGATGAAACCACAGTCTTTTCTTTTCATGGCATTATTTATTTTTCTGTTGGTCCTACCGCTGAGCGCTGAAACATCAAATAATGCGACACATACACTGACAGATATTATCGTCAACAATGACGTATCAAAAGGCTGGGTCAGCTTTGAATTTGGCTCATCGGACGGAAAACCTCCAATCAGGCGCATTGAACAGCAGTTCCCTGACAGGATTATCATAACTTTGCCTGATACCAAACTTGGCGGCGATCTTCGAAACGGCCTCTTTTACGAAAACCTCTTCTGCTCAACAGACAGGGGAATCAGCAGATTAATAGTGCGGCAGCTGGATGATCCTTTCAGAATTCGAATGACGCTTTATCTAAACCAGGATCTTGATTCTTTCGTCGAATCGATGAACAATACAGTTGCGACTCTTCGACTGGTTTCAGACGACATGCCTTTGGATTATGCCGCGCCGATGCTTGCCAGTGAAGATGGCATTAAATCGCCTGCGGATGAACTCGATGAACTGATATTCAGAAAAGTAAATGAGGATTTAAAATCGAGCGGTTCTGATATCGATAAGCAAATTGATTCACTTGAGCAATATATTCTTTACTCAAATACAAGCCAGCAGGAGATTGTTTCAACTGAACCTGTTTCGAAATACCGAATCCAGTCTGGAGATACACTTGAAATCTTCATAACCGATGAACCTGATTTCAGGGCAAGCGTGAAAGTCCGACCGGATGGCTATATAACATATCAACTGCTTGGCGATGTAATCGCCGAGGGTTTGACGCCAAATGAACTCTCCATGATTCTGAAAAGCCGTCTCATGAGCGCATACTTCAATTATGAAATAGCGCTGACAGTTTCAGTCATTGATTATGTGCCGTCAAGAGTGTATCTGATAGGAGGCATCCCACAGGCAGGACCAATAAAATATACAAAGGGAATGACAATCCTTGATACACTCGGACATTTTGAATATCAGAAACTCGATCTGAGCAACGTCGCTATTATCAGAAAAGGCGAGGGAAGAATTCCGGTTAATGTTGAAGAGATTCTCAAGGGGGATATCGACCAGAACATCGAACTCCTCCCGAACGATTACATTCTCGTTCCGCCAATTGATTTTGTGCGTGTGATGGTGTTTGGAATGGTACGGAAGCCGGGGCTTTATAATGTGCAGGATGATTCAAGAATACTTGATGCTGTCGCGTCAGCAGGCGGTTTTGCCAACAGGTGTGATATTCGCCATGTCTTTGTTCTCCGCGAACATGGGGATTCATTCGAGCGAATCGAACTGGACCTCAGGCAATTCAAAGAGGAAGTAGATGAAACACAAAACATCGCACTGCAGGATCGTGATATCCTTTTCATACCTGAAGTCGGTCGCATTGATTGGGATAGGATATTGCAAACATTACAGCAAAGCAGTATGATATTCTACGATTTCAGGCGTACGCTTGAATATTAACAATATCGTTTGAAATTATCGTTGTTTTGTGATTAAATACCGCGATTGAATATTGTGAAAAGCTTCCTGATGATGTATTTCATCAGGATTTTTTCTTTTTTTATTGAAAATATTAAACCTGTGCACAGGTAAAAGCAATCTAAACAAGAGGATGGATTTGATTGAATGTAATCATAGTGAATCAGACTTAATGTATAGGTATAAAGCGTTATACTTGTGCATAATTAAACTATTTTAATGTGTGCTTAACACGCCGGAATCGATGATGTTTTCAGGATATTTTCGTTGATTTGCGGTGTTTTATCTTTAATTAAATAAAAGTCTTGAAATCTCTTGACCCGTAATCGTTACAGCGTTACATTATCGTTTTAAGGTTTCTTAATCTGTATCCTTAATTGAAGGTAGTCGAGACAAGGAGGAAAGTCTGGAAGATTTTCTTAAAACATGCCGATAGATATTAATAAGATTTAATGCTTTGTTCTTTTGATTTAATTGTTTTTCAAAAGGAGATATCAGCTGATTGTTTTCCAGATTTAGCTGATCATTCAGATGAGCAGAAATAACAAAAAACGGATCAAGGTAATCAGCGTCGTTACCCGTGTTGCCATGGATTCAGCCGGTAAACAGGCTATACTCATTACTGACAACCTTGACAAAGAGATTTATGAAACTATTCTTGTAACTGGAAGTTGTGAGGCGAACGAGGTGGACATGAGCCGTTGGATTAACGGGCGCGACATTCGGCATGTTCACATTCCGGAAATGAAAAGGGAGATTCGCCCATACCTCGATTTCATCGCTTTTTGTAAAATTTTCTGGCTGTTCATAAAAGAAAAGCCGGATATTGTACACACCAGAACCGCAAAATCAGGAACGCTTGGGCGTGTCGCGGCAAAACTTTCCGGAGTACCGATACTTATCCATACATTTGACGGCCACGTTTTCAATGGATATTTCGGGAAACACAAAACATTCATCATATTATCAATCGAGCGTATCCTGGCTAGATTTACAAACAGGATAATCGCAATCTCCAACAGCCAGAAAAAAGACCTCCTGGGTTTTCTAAAAATAAAAAATCCAGACAAAATCCGCGTTGTTCATATTGGATTTGATTTCGATGAATTCAAACCACCCGCCAACGGCGCTTTACGAAAGGAATTGCATCTTGACGACGATGACCTCCTTGTCGGATTCGTTGGCCGCCTTGCTCCAATTAAGCGTGTTGACCGCCTTATTAATGCTTACGAGGAAGTAACAAGAAAGGTTCCACAGGGTAAGCTGGTAATTGTCGGTGATGGCGAACTTCGAGGCGAGATGCAGGAAATGGTCAGGATGAAAAAACTTGAGGATAAAATATTTTTCCTCGGTGTTCGACAAGACCTCGAAACAGTCTATTCAGGAATTGATGTAATCGCCATGAGTTCCGATAACGAGGGAACTCCAGCTGTGCTTATCGAAGCGCTTACCTATGGCAAACCTGTCGCCAGCACGAATGTCGGGGGTATTCCTGACGTTGTCACTGACGGTTTCAGTGGACTGCTTGCCAAGGCAAACGGACACAGCGATCTGGCAAACGCTTTGATTGAAATGCTTAATAATCGGGAATTACGTGAAGAGTTGGGTGATAACGGCCGCAACGATGTACACAGAAAGTTCTCCCTGCAAAACCTTATCAGTAAACTGGATTCCCTATACATGAGCGAATTGAAGCTCAAACCGGTTAGATTCAAAAAACTTTTAAAACAACTTATTCCAACTCGATAGCTCCCTTGCGGTACAGCACTGATTTTTCAGACTGTAGAAGCGAACCTTGTGTTCGCCCACTAGTGGGTAGCCCTGTATTTATGCCTAACCTTCTGGGCGAACACAAGGTTCGCCCCTACATATAACTCTTTTCCAACAGCTCCCAGATTCAACTACTTACGCCTATTCAAAAGGGGAACAAAAAGAACGCTTGTGGTGAATTCACTTATTAGTTCACAATTTTCATTCTTGACGCCGATCATCAGGTTTTGTGTACGTTTGCCAATCTCAAGCGGATAAACAGCTCGTCCCCCGATTTTAAGCTGCTTCAATACAGGATTAGGAA
>JAGGVT010000053.1 GCA_021157815.1 bacterium
CAATATATCGAGCGACAAGCGCATTGGTTGCCTGGCTGTAGCCCATGAAAAGCGAGAAGAGAACCATTATCACCGTTCTGGCAAATCCGGTCGCGGCGAGAGCGTCACCGCCAAGCCGTCCGACCATCGCGATATCCGCGACTCCAAGCAGAAGATGCAGCATCATGCCCGATATCACAGGCCAGGACACAGCCCAGAGTTTACGAGTAATATTTCCCGTGGTTAAATCTATTTCTCCTCCCGGAAAGTGGAATTATAGAATTATAGAAGCATAAGGTGAATTTTGAAACGCCAAACGGAGAAAATCATTGGTTTAATTGGAATGTCAACCGTACCGATATACTCATTTTACTGATACCCAGCACAGCGGGAATCGGCTCAAACGGCGCTGCTGAATTGACAGCGTTGATTGCGGCATCATTGAAACTCGAAAAGGAAGCTCTCTCCAAAATGAGAATATCGCTGATTGAACCATCCAAATGAAGAGTAAATTCAACAACCACCGACCCCTCTTTGCCTTTGCTCCTTGCAATAAGCGGATACTTTTTCACATTATCGATTTTTTGCAATATTGACTTCTGGTACGCCGCTTTTACTGAGTCTGTGTCAACTATATCTGCCGGCGATTGGGTTGGTTCGATATTTGAAATATCAGAAATGCCATCTTCGGGGGACTCATCAACAGCGGAATCCAATTGAAAACCCATCGATTGCTCAGGGGAAATATCCTCATCCTTTGGTTGAAATTGATTATCCGCAATTACGTCCCGCACGGGTTTTTGCTCCGGCGATTGAACTTTGCTTTCTTGTTTTATCTGCTCCTTCTCTTTCGGTTTTGGATTTGATGATTCCTTTTCGATTTTCTCAACCTGCTCCGCGGGTTTTAATTTAATCATCACAGATTGTAAATCATCATTAGAACTGTCCGGCAATGCAAGTGATGCTATCACCACTACATGCAAAACAACACTGATTACAAGCGCGATGATTTTAGTCATTCCTCTATCACCGCCCTCGTTTCGATTGCTATGTTCTCAATACGCAATCGACGCGCAACATCAAGAACCTCAATTACTCTCTGCACCTCGACCGATTTATCCGACCGGATTCGAAGCAGTTCAATGCCATCATTGTTTTTCATCGTTGCCAGCGACATTTCAAGCTGTTCCAGATTAACCATATCGCGGTTTAGATAGATATCCCCGCTTTCAGAAAGTGCGATGATTGTCCCGTGTTTATCCAATGCGGTTGATGTGTCGCTTTTGGGGATATCAACGGTTATTGCTGGATTCATGAATCGTGTTATCAACATGAAAAATATCAGCAGCAGAAATACAATATCAATCAAAGGCGCGATTGCGATATCAAGCCCTATTCCGTGGTTGTTCCTTCGATTTGATATCCTGCTGTTGAAACGCATTATTGTTTTTTTGCTTCTTTATTTTCGATATTTGACTTTATCTGATAAATATTTCCCAGCAGCCATCGCTCATATCTAGCTGCCTGCGACTGGAAAATCGTGTATGCGATTCCTGCCGGCACAGCAACAATCAATCCGGCGGCTGTTGTCAAAAGCGCCTCCCAGATTCCGCCTGCCAGATCGGATGGCGTCACCATTTCGCCAAGCGTTTCAATCTGGACAAACGCCGCAATCATTCCGACCACCGTTCCCAGAAGCCCAAGAAGCGGTGATGACTGCACGACAACCGCGAGTCCGCTGAGGAATCGTGCGGCATTCGCAACCTCTTTTTCCACCTGAATTTCAATCAGTTCATCCTCGAATCTGCCGGATTTAATGGATGCGGCAATCTGCATGAAAAACGTATCTGATTCACAATCGGGATTGTCACGATCTGGATTGTCACAATCTGGATTGGTACCGTTCAGCAGCGTTTGCATCATCGCTCGACGTTTTGGCAGTTCAACCAAAAAGAACACTGTTCTTTCGATTACGATGAACAAGCCGAAAATCGACATTGCGATTATCGGGTAAATGAATATGCCGCTTTTAAAAATAAGTTCCATGAATCATCTCGACCAATGAAATTGGTTTGTTATTATACATTGAGACCGTTCTGAAAAGAAATATTCATGGATAATCAAGATGTGGGAACAACATCCTGGGAGCGCTGGATTTCATCCGGCGCTCCCAGAAAAAAACCGGGCGATTAGCCCGGCTGTTTGATTTCATCTTTCCGTTTTATTTAAGGAACATGATTAAAGATAGCAAACCAGCTTTCATTATTGCCGAAATTCATCTGTGAGGCATCCTCGTAATCAGCATCGAATGAGTGAACTTCTATTCGCATCCTCTCATCAGGATCGATGTAATATATCGTTCCGCCGAGTTCAATTGAATCAAGGTTATCGTTGAAGGTGAAAATAATCTGGTTGCCAAGCGGGTTTACAGTGATACTGCCAAGGGTGTCGATATTAGTTTCATTAACGAAAAGCGTAACACCGCGATCGATATTTACCAGTCGAATATCCAGATCACGGATTGTGCTGTTAAAATTTGTCGCGACAATATTTCCAATCAACTGGAACGTAATTGTATTTTCGATAGTCAGATTCAGCGCTGTGCTTTGGCGAGGCGCAACAAGAGTGTCACCGATATATATCTCGGTGTAATTTTCAATATTCAACTCAGGATTAACCGGATCCCCTCCACTACTGCATCCTGCCAGACATAAAACAAACAAGCATGAAATAATAACCAGTAAACGCATTTTATGCTCCTTAATGACTTTTTATCAGATAAAAAACATCTCACTGGAATTATCGTCTGTTATGATTAATTATTTACGTTTCTCATCGCGAATCACCTGGGCTCGAATGTTGCCGTCGATTTTAATCCCGAACGGCTCCCCCTTAACTGTGCCCTCAATCTCGAGCATGTTGATTTTGAATCCCGGCGGATTTCGCCTGATAAGTTTGGTCGTGATAGCGGAAAGCAAAAGTTCCTGCACTTTTTCCTCGGTAACATCCTCGCCCATCATGACTGAGTCATCGATTTTGCCAAGCATGACCATCGCGTTTTGCAGATCTTTTTCAGTTATTTCAATATCGAACAGGTTCATTATTCACTCCGTATGTGATTGATAAAGTTATAGAAAAGCGTAATTAAATCAGAGCGGCGAGTCGAATGCAATGGGGAGTCAATCCGTATACAGCGCTATGTTCAACCGTTCCCACCGTACAGCCGTTTCTCCCCTGTTCACTATTGTGATTTGATTTGTATGCTCGCCTTCCACCAGATGTTTTACCTTCTCCGTAACCGGAATCGCGACGCTTTCCCAGCCTGTATCCTGCGACCACACCCTTGAAATTCTTCCAAGGTAATGCGGATTGCCTTCACTTAATTCCACTGCAGCGCTATCTGAAATATTGATAAAGAACTCCAGATTGATCTGTCCTGATTCGATATCACCTGAAATCCTTACGCCAGCCATCCGAAGAATTGCGTTTTCGAGATGTTCCATATTGAATTGTTCCTCACCAAAAGTCATTAGCGCGGTTTGTTCGATTTTGATTATCCGTTCATCCGATTTCATGCGACCTTTTGCAAAATGAATATGATAAACACTCTCGTGCTGTTCTCCTCTAAGGCTGATTTGCATAAGGTCCTCGGCGCGCTGTCGGTTATTCTCAACACCCAGAATCACCATCAGTTTTGTTAATGCTGCCTCGGATGTCATATCCATTCCGGTTATTACTCCCTGCGACAGCAGTTTCTCGCTGGTCTCATACAGCCCGAGTTCGACCTCACCGGACACGCACTGGGTTACATCAAGAATTATCAAACCGTCCTGAACAGCTTTATAGATCGTTTCAAGAAATTCGATATGCGTTGGAGTATTGCCTGAGCCGTATGTCTTAAGAACAACACCTTTTAATCCCTCAATTGAGAGAATGCTTCTTAACAAATCAGCGCTCATGCCCGGGAATATCTCGATTGAAATAACACGCTGTTCAAGATTATCATTCACTTTCAATTCATCCTGTGTCTTGCTTCGCAGCAGGTCACGAGCTATCCTTATCCGCTGTCCGGCGACGCCGAGCGGCGGATAATTTGGCGAATGAAACGCCTTGAATCCGCTGGCATCCGTTTTCTTCACCCTGCATCCGCGATAAATCTCGTTTTGAAAAAACACGCAGACTTCGGGAATTACAGTTCTACCCAGAAGTTTCGCCGCTGCTATTTCTATCGCTGATGTTATATTCTGCGTGGCGTCCGTTCGTGTCCTGAAAATTGGCCTTTGTGAACCTGTCAATATGACCGGCTTTGACAGATTCTTGAGCATAAAACTTAGCGCGGATGCTGTATATGCGAGAATGTCGGTGCCATGGAGAACAACGAAGCCGTCGTAATTATCGTAGTTGCTGCCAATTATCCGCGCTACCTCAACCCAGTCATCGACAAGCAGATTGGATGAATCGACCGGATTTTGAAATGAGTATGTTCCCAGTTTTACCCATTTGTTTTCGATTCGAATCTCGCACGAATCATGGTTGTAATCGGGAAGCATTTTCATTACTTCCTCAAGCGGCGCAGGTACTAGCGGACTGCTCGTGTCATTACGGTCTTTCGGCATACTTCCGATAGTTCCGCCCGTGTAGATTATCAGTACGTTTCTTTTTTCCTGTTTATTCATATCACGGGAATTATAGCCTTGTAATTCGCGGAATCAATCATGGATTTTAGTAATTCACGCTATAATTAGCCGGGGTCGAATGGGAAAATATCAAATGGCAAAACGACGTGTCATAGTAATTGGGGGTGGGGCATCAGGACTTGTTGCCGCGGGAATAGCATCGCAAAATGGCGCCGATGTAGTAATCCTTGAAAAGATGCAACGATGCGCTCGGAAACTTCGCATCACAGGAAAGGGCCGCTGCAACCTGACCAACATCGCTGATATCCCCGACCATATCAGCCGTTTCGGAAAAAACGGACGATTTTTACATAAGGCATATTCAAGATTTTTTGTATCCGAATTGCTTGCACTGATGGATGAAATAGGCGTCAAAACTATAACTGAACGCGGAGGACGGGTTTTCCCTAAAAGTGAAAAGGCGCAGGATATTGTCGATGCGCTTGTTAAATGGTGCAGGAAATCAGGAGTGGAGATTCATACGGATTCACCTGTGGCAAATCTAATATTCGATGAGGATAAAATAAGCGGCGTGAAAGTGTCCCGTGGACAAAACTACAACGCCGATTGCGTGATTCTGGCTACCGGCGGGAAATCATATCCGTTAACCGGTTCAACTGGTGATGGCTACCAACTTGCTGAATCCGCCGGACACACAATCACCACAATCCTGCCTTCTTTGGTGCCGTTGGAAACATCCGGCAATGTAGCGCGACGGCTTGAGGGTTTAAGCCTTCGGAATGTGCGAGTAACTCTTTTTGCGGACGGGAAAAAGCAATCAGATGAATTTGGCGATATGTGCTTCACAGACACAGGAGTTACAGGC